>DAOVOC010000003.1 GCA_030629865.1 bacterium | reverse complement strand
TCAATCAAATCATCAACATAACAAAAAGATCGAGTATGAGATCCATCTCCATAAATCGTTAATGGAACTTGCCCAAGTGCCTGAACAATAAAATTACTTACTACCCTACCATCACACACAGCCATTCCAGGTCCATACGTGTTAAAAATTCGCGCAATACGAACAGGAATGTCATATTGTCTGTGATAATCCATAAAAATAGTTTCTGCACACCGCTTGCCTTCATCGTAACAAGATCGCAGTCCAACAGGGTTTACATTTCCCCAATAATCTTCAGTCTGCGGATGCTTTTCTGGACTGCCATACACCTCGCTGGTAGAAGCTTGCAAAATTTTTGCCCCAGTTTTTCGCGCAAGTTCTAGAACATTAAAAGCTCCAACAACACTTGTTTTTGTAGTTTCCAATGGAATGCGTTGATACTGAGGTGGGGATGCAGGACAGGCAAGGTTATAAATTTCATCAAGCCGATCGATTTCAAACTGATCACAAACATCATGCTTTAAAAATGTAAACCGTGAAAACTTATAAAGGTCATCCAAATTTTCTTTTTTTCCTGTACATAAATTATCAGCAGCGATAACCTCATGTCCCAAGTCAAGCAGCTTTCTACACAAATTAGCACCAAGAAAACCAGCACCACCAGTTACTAAAATCTTCTTACTCACGACCTCTTTTCCTTTTTAAACAATTCAATAGTCATGAACCAACCAACTTTATTCCACCCCAAAATACACGCCATAGTGTATGCAAAAAATTTTATAATTGCAGGCTTGTAGTAGAGTAAATCATGGGCCGTTACTGTTGCTTTAATATTTTTTACATCAACAGGCAAACCCGAAAGCATTTTTTTTACCTCAGATATCGTGTATGCCTTTGTTCCAGGACTTTCTTGATTATCAAATAATACGTCAGTAACACTTTTAAAAACCTTACCACGTAAAAATGCCACCTTAAGCCAGCGATACCATGCAAATAGAGAACGACGATTGTAAATCATTAATTTGATACTTCCACCAGGTTTTGTTACACGAACAATTTCATTAATACACTTCTGCGTGTCAGGTGAATGATGAATAACACCCCATGAGTAAACAAGATCAAATTGGCCTTCGTCAAATCTAAGGTTCTCTGCATCACCAATTGTTATAGACTCGGCCTTAAAACCATAAATTCTTAACCGCCGACGAGTATTATTAACCGCTTCTTGAGTCAAATCAATACCATGTGCCATTGCACCGGCACGAACCCACTGCACAAAGTCGGTTCCCGCTCCAACACCAACTTCCAGAATTTTTTTACCATAAAATCTGGTGAACTGAGCAAATGCAAAAACTTCTGGTTCAACCAAATAACGAAATTGTTCGATAGCTTCAAAATATTCGTGTGTAAATTTTTTATCTTTAATAAATTCAGTACCACAGCTAACCTTATTCCAGTATTTCTGAACGCTCGTTTTAAGTAATTGCTGATTCACATCAAATTCAACCTTTTTTCGATAAATGTTTAATGAGAAGACAAATCACGCTTCCTCTAAAATTCGCATTTTTTGGTTTTCAAAGTCCCATGTTACAAAAATAGGATTGCTATATAGCCACTTATCATCAATTTCCAACTCAAAATCAAATGCTTTACCATCAGCATAGGAATAAACTGTCCGTTTCCCCATAGAACAAGTCTTAAGAAGGCCACCCCAAAAAAAACATTGAGAATGATCTGTAGATGTCATTCTCAGCGTTTTCCTTTTTATAGAAATATTCACTGGAGTTATCTGCGGAAGATTCATACTTTCCAATATCACAGATGAAAGATGTGTTCGCGTTTGAAGACAACTATCTGAATAAACAGGCAAGGTATCATTTCCCCGATACATCCAAACCGCAGGAGCAAGCCCCCAGGCTGGAAAAATTTCACTAGGAATCCCTACAAAGAAAAGTGATTGGCCTTGAACTTCATCTTTTTTCAAAAAGCTACTCAATGAATTATGAACCAATTGTATTTTTTTAGACCTCATTCGTAAGAAGGCCCTATTACTCAACATTCCATGGCAAGAAAGCATAAGCATAAACGCAATACCAAGATAAGAAGAATAAACCCTCTCTGAAAAGGCAATGATTAGTGCAATGATAAATGGAGGAAGTGCAATATATGTAAAATACCCTCGAGGTGCCATAAAAATAGCAGGCCAATACAAAAGAAGCGCTCCTAATAAAAATAAAAGTATTTCCTTTTTCCTTTTCGATTTTAAAAAAGAAAGAAAGAAAAAAGTACTCCATAAAATAAGAAACCCACATTTTAAAAGTGGCATTGCACGAGGTAGCGCACTTAATCCCAAAATATTAAGCCACAGCCAAACAAAATCAACAAGATATTGAAATGAAAAAAATTTGGACCATACAGAAACAGGATCAAACATAACACCATCGACACCAAAAGCCAATGGGTAAATTTGACAACGCACAATAAGATAAAAAATTAAAACACCCCAAAATGGCACTGTGTATCCAAGTATCTCTCTCCACACAATTGGCCTTACTGTTCTGTAAAAATAAAGCGGAATGGCAAAAAGTAGCCAAATAGGAAAGGTAAAAAACGCTTCATACATAAAAAGTGTACAAGCAAACAAAAAAGAAGAAAAACCACCAGCCAGCCAACTTTTTTTGACTATCCATCGTTTTAAAAAAAGACATGTAAAAATAATTAAAATCGTCGTCCAGAAAAGTGGCTGAACATTCATCTGCGCAAAATCTTCACCAAGAACTGGATGAAATGCAAAAAACATCGTTCCAACAAACGCAAGCCAAATAGGAACTAACAGTGTTAAAAGATAAAAAAATATTGCAACACACAAACAAAACGAGAAAAGTGAAATAATCAGAACTCCAAAGGTATTTTTAAAACCTAAAAGCTTCATCTGAAGCATATAAAAAAAAGTAACCACAGGCCGATACGAAACTTGGAAAAACGTTAGCCTATCAGCACTTTTCAGATTTGTTGGCAATGAGCATTGACTGTTTGTACGAGCATAAAAAAAGCTTGGCAGTTCTGATAAAGATTCAATATTACAATTATAAGCAATAGAAAAATCGTCACCCCAAAAACCCCATGTTTGAACAGAAGTAATGTAAGCAAAAAATGTTAAACACGCGATCAATACCGAAAAGAAAAGTCCTTTTTTCTTTCGCGAAAAGGTGTCCATAAATACTCCCTACATTTTTTTAATGCTTATGTTTGGAAAAATCCAACATCGTAAACAACAACTCCTTCTCAAACCATTTTATTAACGATTTCCAGCTCAAACCCAAATACCTTTCCGTTTTTATGGGAACAAAAGGTCTTTTTAACAAAATGCTGAAGCTAACAAACAATCAATAAAGAAAAAATAAATCAAAAATATTAGTAAATAAAAAAGGTTCAATTTATCTAAATACACTCTCTAGCAGGTATAATTCCAACACAGTAAAACTCATTCTTAAAACAATCCCATGAAACTAATACACAGTCTTTTTTTCTATATTTATCTGCCAACCTCAATTCAAAAGTAACTATTTCTCTATCAAAACAATTTATTTTGGCATCACCCATACTTGATGACATTTTCAGTGATCTTTTATTTCTCAAGTGATTTTCAACGACAACACCAAAAAAGGACCCTTTAATTAAATCTCCTTCAAAATCAATTTTTGCACATCCTTTTTCAGGTAAAAAAAGCAAAGACTCATCACAGCCAAATCTAAAGTTAAAAAACTGATCAAAATATGTTTCAACGGAAGAATCTCTTCTATGGAGCCACACACCTTGAGTCATTCCTTGTGGAAATATATCCATTGGAATTCCAACAAAAAAACAAGGAGTTTTTTGAAGTTTAGGATTATTTTGAACAAACTTCCGGATAGCATTATCAGCAAAAATTCTCTTTTCAGATCGAGCCCTGAGGACACAACCTCCCCATAGTACCCCCCAAAAACTAAGAGAACCCATATATAAATAAAGTAAAAACCGTGCTCTTTCCATTTTTTTAGTACCATACAAAAGTGCTGAAATTAAAAAAGGAATTGCTGGATACGCATAACGCGCCCGGTGTGACCAAACAATAGAAAGCCAAAAAAACATTAAACAACCAAGAAAAAATGCCATAAATTCACGCTTTTCAGTACATTTATAAAAAATCGCAGTAATACCACCACAAACAATAGAAAACAAAATAAATTTAAAAAAACGATAACCATACGGCAACCAATTAAGTCCAAACAAATCTTTAAACATATCAATAAAGTCAAAATGTTTTATTTTAACTAAAAGATGTCGATGAAAGTTAAATGGATCGAAAATTGCATTCTTTACATACAAATCAAGAGGATAAATCATCAATTTCGCAAATAAATATAAACCCAAAACAATAAAAAAGGGTAATATAATTCTTAATTTTTCGTTTTCAAAACGAATCACATAAAGAGAGATGGCCAGCCAAAATGGAAAAACAATTGACAATTCATGCATCCACAGAGGAATTGCAAAAAAAATTGTAGCAAAAAAAATTCGCCAATAATTACCTTTTTTCACAAAGTTTTGGAGTAAAATCAAGCAAATCCCAAGACAAATAATTGTTAGATGAAAAGATTGACAGCAAAACTGCCCTATCCAAGTAAAAACACTTGGATGCAACGCGAAAAAAAAAGCACCAAAACAAGAACTTATTAAAGGCAAAAAACCCGATAATAAAAAGAAAAAAACCAATACGGCTAAAGCATGTAAACTAATGGTAATAAAATAAATAACAAAAGGTAAATTTGGCCCCACAAAATACATCTGAATTGCATATTTAACAAGAGTTAAAGGCCTATACATAACATTCAAAAATGTCCAACAACAGCCTTCACAAGCATTTGAAGGAAAAACAGAGAGATCGTTTGGCCTTGAAGAAAAAAAAGATTTTATTTCTTCAAACGACTTCACGCACCCAAAATGAGCAGCACCATAACTATCCCACCAAAACCGCCAGTCTTTAACTGGCATAACGTAGCCTATAATTGTCACAAAAAACAAAATTAAGGCCCAAAACCACCTGCTTTTATAGAAACGCGACTGCACAACTCCTCCCTCCAGATGCCATGTCTGATGGCCATCAGATTAATGCTTTTCCTGCAGTTGGCAAGCAATCACAATATTTTTTTGTTTTTAAATAATTTTAAATTTTTGCCTGTTAAAATCCCAAGTTACAAATTTCAATTGCAAATCAGACCATTTTTTATTCAGGATAACGGCAATTTCAAATCCTCTATCAGAGGAAGCTTTTATAATTCTACGCTCTCCCATAGAGCATTTAAATTCTTGTCCAAACGGATTATGAGTCCACACCCATGCCTTTTCTGGCGTTTTGCTCACAATGTGTACAACGTTGTTTTGAACAGAAATGTCAACAATCGCATCTCTGGGAATTTGCATTTCATCGAGAGGAGAATGCTTTTCTAAGCAACAAACATTTAACTGAGGATCATGACAAACCGGTGCAGAACTGTTACCGCGATAGATCCAAATAGCCTGTGCAGCCCCAGGATGCGGAATCCATTCCTTAGGAGCACCAACAAAACAAATTGGCTTATCAAATAAAAAATCATTTCTCGCCAGTTTTTTGAATGCATTATCAACTACAATATATTTTTTTTCACGTGCAAACGTGCTTGCTGCACCATATAAAAGACCCGAAATTGGGATAGCCAACCAACAAAATGTCAAAAACTTATTAATCCTACGCTGAGAAGAAAGTAATATACCAAAAGCGCCAAGTAAAAATGGCAATCCTAAGTATAGGTAACGAGCCTGATGAGTAATTGCAAAAGCAGGCCACGAAAAAAGAAAAAACCCTAAGCCAAGAACAACAGCATCGCGCTTACGTTTCGAGCGAACAAAAACGATGAGCAGTAACATCAAAACAACTAGTAAAACAATGCTTTTACGTAAACGATTCCCCCCTGGAACCGCAGTAAGACCAAGAGCATCAATAACCAGCGTAATCAGATCAAAAATTCGTATCTTAAGCCGCCACAAAATCTCCATTGGCCGCAAAACCATGTAATTAGATTTCATAGACACGGGATATACTAAAGCTCGCATCATAAGATTAAATACAACAACTCCAAAGTAGCCAGCGGCAAAAAAAGCGCCTCTCAGAAATGTTCGCAATGATGGAAAGGCACTTGCATCAAAATAAAATGGCAAAACACACAGCAGCCACACCGGAAAAACAACCACAATTTCGTGAACAAACAACGTAGTCCCAAAAATAAAAAGTGATAAAAAATACATCATTTTTTTTTCTGAGTCTAAATATCCACGCAAAAAAGCAATCGAAAATCCAACTCCCAAAAGCGCAATGCTATATGTTTGCATAACAAAACGGCCGATAAATTCGCCCATAATTGGATAAAACAAAAATGTTATTGCACAAAAAAAAGCATATAAAAGCGGCATAAGAAATGAAAAAAGATAAAACAACATCACTCCACAAGCAGCATGCAGCGCCATTGAAACAAAAAAGTAAGCACGAGGATTAAATGGTCCAAATAGATAAACCTCTGCGGCATACATTATAAGTGCAAGAGGACGATACATCACGCCAAAAAACGACCATGGCGTAGCATCTCGCATATTAGATGGCAAAATTGAACGGTCGTTTGGGTTGCTTCCAAAGTAGTCTTTTATTTCAGCAAACGATGAAATTGTGCCAATGTAAATTGCACCGTAATCATCGTCAAAAAAACGCCAATCCTTGTAAGGAATCGTCCATACAGCAAACGATCCCAAAAAGAGAATGGCAGAAAGTAAAATTTTGGCTGTTCCATTCTCCATAAAGCACTCCCAATAAAAAATTTGTATGCCAAAACAAATGCCAGGCACAGCTAATTAGGAAAACCCAAAAAAAATCATTTCTCCAAATATCACACGCTATATAAAAGAATTAGAGTCGAGACATTATTAGCTCTCTCTCACCACCACCTTTGTACATGTGAAAATTCTTAGAAAACCATTCAAATGATTCAACCAAACCTTCACGAAATGATCTACGAGAAACCCAAGAAAGAGTTTTCATAGCTCTTGTCATATCAGCACTTCGAGAGCTTTTATTTAAAGCTGAATTTTGATTTTTCGCATCCCAATGAACATCTATCTTCTGATTAAAAATCTGTTGAATTTCTTCAACAACATCAATAACCCTTATTGCAACCCCAGTACCACCATTAAAAATATGGTAATTAGTAGGTCTACACCTAGCGATATAAAGATAGATATCAACAAGATCGTCTATATATATAAAATCACGTGCTGCTTCTGGAGAAAGTAAAAAAACGGGAACACGCCGTATCATACCTGCAAAAATTGCACCGATCAATTTTGAGCGGGACTCGTAATCACCAAACGCGCAAAATGGACGAACAGTATAAATCGGAAGATCATTGGCAAGGGCCTCGTGCAAGCAATATGTCGTAGCAGCAACGTTTGCAACACCGTAGTGACTTCGTGGCGCAGGAGCCATATCCTCACTTATACATCCACTCTTGTAGCCGTATTCTTCTGAAGTTCCAGTATTTACAAAGCATCCAAACCCAACTTTTTTACATGCTTTCAAAACGTTAATTGTGCTCGTAAAATTAACGTCATAAATACGCTCAACATCATCATGATGGACGCGACAACCGTAATTTACCGTATTAAAAACAAGATCAGGAGCAATCCCACCAATTATAGAAATCAATGAATCCAAATCTTGGAAATCTGTTCTATGAATATCTATGCGATAAAAAAAATCATGCAACCGCCAAAGGTCAGACGCATGCTCTTCAAGAATATGGACTTCCATTCCCTGCTCTACAAGTCGACGAACTATGTTAGAGCCGATAAAATTTCCACCACCAACGACCAGGCATCTACTCACGATCCCCTTTCTTTTTTTCCAATATCTTATCAATCACATACGGGGGACGTGCTTTTACTTCCCTAAATATTCTTATCAGATATTCAGCAATAACCCCAAGCGCCACAAGTTGCAAAGTACCCAAAATGAGAATCGCCATGAGCAACGTAAAGAACCCGCGTGGCGCATCTTTTGTAAACGCAATGTAAAGATAAAAAAACCCAGCAATTGCAGTCAATGTTGCAGAACCTATAGCAATGCTGGAAACATATTCAAGCGGCTTGTAAGAAAAATTAACAATCGCATCTTTAGCAGTACGAACATATCTAAAAAAACTAAACGTTGTCTCCCCGAACTCTCTATCAGGACGATTATATTCTACACCAATTTGCTTAAACCCAACCCAAGCTCTCAAACCACGTACAAAAACATCTTTTTCGGAAAGAGAAGCAATAATATCGACCACTCTTCTATCCAAAAGACTAAAGTGCCCCGCATCAACAGGGAAATCAACAAAAGAAAGATACCTAATAATCCGATAAAAGCAGGTGTATCCAATTCGTCTTACCAGACTTCCTTCCCGCTTGCTACGAACGCCGTAAACAACTGAGTATCCCTCTTCCCATTTCTTTGCAAAATCACGAATTAATTCTGGTGGGTCCTGCAAATCTGCGTCAAGCAAAACAACAGCATCACCTTTTGCTGTTTTTAATCCTGCAAAAAGTATTGGTTCAGGACCACTGAAATTACGCGACATTAGCACAACGCGTACACGCTCATCAAGCGCCACTAACTCGTCATATTTTTCACGGGATTTATCAGCACTACCGTCATCTACTAAAAGAAGTTCTAGCTGATAGGGAAAATTCTCGAAAACCGCGGTTACACGATCATAAACATTCTGTAAATTATCGAATTCGTTGTAACAAGGGACAACAACAGAAATCAGTTTCATACTATTTTCCATAGGTCCTCCCCCTCGCAAAATTTTAGAGGACTGGAATGGTGAAAAGTCTCAACAGACTTAAAAAGAATGTTTTGCCTTATCATCCGCGCCCCCTTAATTCTTGCTTAACAACACGTCAAGGAACCAATGGCGTTCTTGAAATCAGATGGTATCAGAACATCACGTTAACGCAAGGGCGAGTACACTAAAAACCACTATTTTCTATTTGCTACGCCTAACAATACATGCATGATGCGCACCAAATGGCAACCAAGCAATGTATGGTTCAATAAATCTCATCCACCGTAAAAAATGAGGGAAAAAACAATAAAACTTTGTAGAAACAAAACCATATTCTTTAAAAAGTTTTCTTGCATACCATGGAGAAAGCATTTTTGCACTCTGATCCATTGGATGTGTTTTAAAAACATAGTGTGCAATAGGATTTAGTGGATTGATATCAAAAAAAACAAAAATTCCGTCTTTTTTCAATACACGAAAAGTTTCATATACCCAACGCTTGTGCTCTTCAAATGGAATATGATGAAACACTCCCGCAGCAAAAACAAGATCAAACACCTCATTATCATAAGGAACAGTCTCTCCCTTAATTACAGAAAAAGAAATATCTGGAAACAACTGAGACGCCTCACGGATGCTCTTTTCAGAAGGATCTGTCCCATATACAATGGAATTCTTAAAATATTTTGGAATGTATGACGCCATCACCCCATCACCACACCCATAGTCTAAAACTTTAATTTTTTTATCTATAAGCTCCGGCAACCATTCCAACAGCTTCTGCGCTTTGTACTTTGCAAAATATTCTGAGCTTTCCCCAGAAAGCCACAAAAGTTGGTCCTGTCGCTTTCTATATCCTTTTACAAACTCGTCAAATTCGTATCTACAAGGATGATTTTCTTTTATAGCCTCTTCTCTCACAATTCACTCCTTAAAAAAATGCCATTACAACAATCTGGAATGTTGAACGTCATCTTCAAGCAAATTTACAAGGTCCTTTACAGACTCAACAGAATCTTTATGCACAACAAGAGTTGTATCAGAAGTTTCTATAAGACAAATATCTGAAACTCCGCAAAAAACAACTTTTTTATTTCCTGCACGAGCCAAATTATCCTTACCATAAAAAGTTTTTGTATATGTTTTTCCACCAGCCTTTTTTTCTTCTTTTAAAAACATATGTAAGTTACCAACATCGTTCCAACCACATTCACATGGAATAAGCCATAAATTTCTCGCCTTTTCGGCAAGAGCATAATCAAATGAAACGCACGGAACATCTGAGTAATAAGCACTTCCCCAAAAACTTCTAGAAACAGCATCCCAAACATCAGGACATTTCTCCCTAGCAGTTTTTACAATTGTAGAAACTCTCCCAACATATATTCCTGTATTCCAATAAACCCCGCCCATTTTCAATAAATTTTCCGCAATTGTCTCATTAGGTTTTTCAATAAATTTTTTCACCTTAAGAACATCTTGAGACGACTTAAAATAATCAACGCAAACATATCCATAAGTTTTTTTCTGCTCATTCGGCTTAACACCAAGCAAAACTATTGCGTCTTGTTTTTGAGCAACCTCTATGGATTTTGTAAGGCTTTTTCTAAATGCAACATCATCGATAACACAATGATCCGATGGCAAAAAAACAACGACCGGATCACTGAATTCATTAACACGAGACCTATTTAAAAGTTGCGCACAACTCAAAAGAATTGCACCAGCAGTATTTCTTGGCTCAGGCTCTGACACAAAAAAATCTTTATCCCGACACAAAAAGCTTTCAAGATGTGACTCGTAACATGATGGCGCCACAAAACCAAGATGATTTCCACTCGAAAGCAGCGGACGAATTCTTTCAATTGTTCTTTCTAAAAGAGTATCCCCACTTCCAAGTTTTAAAAATTGTTTTGGCTTACATTTTCTACTGAGTGGCCACAAACGAGTACCACTACCACCGGCAAGAATAAGAAAATAGACATCCACAGCTATCCCCATACTTCAAAAAAAAAAATGAAGTTTCTCCTTTAGCCGTACCAGATGAAGTTCATTGGATAACACTAAGATTTAGATATGTCCATGCCCTTATTGCATCACCATACCCCTTACGAGATAATGGCAATAGACAACTTAGCTCCTTAAAACCAATATAATTCTTATTCCCAGCCCTTTCAAAAAAATATTGATAAAAATATGATTTTTTACGCAACCAACTATCTATTGGCACTCCAAAGCCAACTTTTTTTCTATAAATAACATTTTCCGGAAGCAATCCTTTTGCCGCTTTTTTGAGAAGATTTTTTGTTAAACCACAATTAACTTTAAATTTGTCAGGAATTTGAAGCACAAATTCAATAAATTCATGGTCCAAAAATGGAACACGCGCTTCTAATCCATTTGCCATAGCCATCTTATCAACTCTCATCAAAAGAAGCTCAGGAAGTCGCTGTTTGAGTTCGAGATATGTCATTCTCAATCCCAAGCTCGCATCAGGAACAAGCTGCGCTATTTTTTTGTAATGAGGAGAGATTGCCTCGAAACTGTCAAAATCAAATGATATCCCTGGCAACAATTGTTGAACAATTGGATCACGCTCAATTTCATCTTTAAAGCAATATTGTAAATTTTTTGACGCCTCATTCCATGAGGTTGCACCACCCCAAAATAAAGGTCTTTCTTCCGACCAGTTTTTTATGCACTCTACAAGCCAGGAGCTTGCCGAAACAAAAGTTTTTGCCAAACGTAAAAACCCTTTTCTAACAAAAGGATTTATAAAGCCAAGTTTATTACCAAAAAACTTTTCCAAAGAATAAATTTTATGGAAAAAATCATAACCCATAAATAATTCGTCAGCACCCTCTCCAACAAGGGCTACTTGCACCCCAACCTCTTTGGCCAACTTAGTAACAAAATAAAATGGTAAACACACAGGATCTGCAAGAGGCTCGTCGAGATGCCAAAGCATTGATTCATAAAAATCGAAGGCGTCTTTTTCAGTAACAACAATTTCATGGTGACAGCTACCCAAGTGATCTGCCACAAGGCGTGCCCATTTGCGCTCGTCACGCTCATGGCAGCCTTCCATATGAATATTAAAAGTTTGCAATGGGTGTCCTCGCTCTGCCACAAGCGCGGCAATTAAACTTGAATCAAGACCGCCAGAAAGGAGAACACCCACGGGAACATCTGAAAGCATTCGCTTTTCTACTGCCTTTGCAAGCAACTCACGAATACCCCGTACACAAAAGCTCTCACTTTCAAACTGTTTATCATACTTTTGTTCAAAAACCGTCAGTGGCGAATACCATTCGCGAAACACAGGATCTTTACCTGGTTTAATATGACAAAGAAAACCAGCCGGAAGTTTATAAATACCTTTAAAGATAGTCATCGGACTTGGTGCAACCATAAAAGTGAGATAGTGATAGGCTGCCAAAGAAGATAAGTCGCGCCTCATCCATGGGAGTTCCCATAGAGCCTTAATTTCAGACGCAAAACCAAGCATGCCACCCTGAGTAGAAAAATAGATCGGCTTGACTCCAAAACGATCCCGAACAAAAAACAAATCACCTGTTAAGCGGTCAAACAATGCAAATGCAAATATCCCATCTAAACGGCTTATGCAACCTATTCCCCATTCCTGATATGCATGAATAATAGTTTCTGTATCAGAACGAGATCGATATATATGTCCACGACCCGCAAGCTCATAAGAAAGTTGTGGATGATTATAAATTTCACCATTAAAAATAAGAACAATATTTCCATCAAAAGAAATAAATGGTTGATTTGCAGCGGTAGAAAGATCCTGAATACTTAGTCGTCTATGGGCAAACCCAACGCCATGTTCAATGTCCCACCATGTTCCAAAACCATCTGGTCCACGATGGGCTATTTTCCGTTGCATCTTATCTAAAAGTAATTCGGCATCATCAGGAAAACGTGCTGTTAAAGAGCAAAATCCAGCTATACCGCACATAAAACACTATTTCTTTGCTGAAGAAGCTCAAAACTGTATTCACCGCCTCCGGCTTGGGCAAGATTATCAACAATTAAACTTATCTGTGTTGCAGTAAAAACACTCTCTAACACCAAGCGATCCATGGGCTTTCCTGCACTTACACTTGCGAAAAAAGATTTTAAGCAAGCTTTATGCCCCTTGTCTTGATAAGAAACTTTCTGATCAAAATTTGTTCCAACCCCATAGCCTTTTAAAGAAATAAAATCATCCAAAACTAATGATTTACCTTCCCAAAAAGCCTCCATCCGTTCTTTTTGCATTGCAGAATTACCAAGAGAGGTGTAGACAATATTGGCGCACGAACCATCTCTAAAAGAAAGACTAACCGTTACATTCTCTCTAGGATCACTCAATGACGTTTTTCCTCGAGATACCACTACTGAAATTCTACTCGGCTTAGAATTCACCACATTTAAAGCGAGTTCAAATAGATGACACATCTCACCAATAATTCGCCCACCATGTTCCGGAAGCTTTAGCCAATGCCCATCTGGCACTGCGCCAGCATTCATACGATATGTAAGTTGCAGAGGAGTGGATCGCCCTGCAACGGCATATTTAATGCGATTAATAAAGGGAGCACAAGATCGATTAAAATCAACCTGATACGCAACCTCGGTTTTAGAAAAAAAGTTTTTCAATTCAGCAAGCTGATCGAATGTTATTGCTGCAGGTTTTTCACAAAAAACAGCTTTTCCATTATTGAGAGCTTTTAGAGCCTGATTGGCATGAAACTTGTGAGGCGTTGCAATAACAACCGCGTTAATATTCTGATCATTTAAAACATCATCAAAATTAGTTCCAAACTCTGGAATCGAAAACTGCTGTGCAACATTTAAAACTCCAGAAGCAGAACTGCCAATAATGTTGCTAACAACCACACCATCCATTTCTCGCAAAATCGGCAGCAATTTTGTCTTTGCAAAACCACCGGCACCAATCAAAGCAACTCTAACTCGCCCATCAACAGGAGCAACTTTACAAACTTTCGGCTTCATATGAGCGCTATAGGATGGCTTCTGCTCTGCCGCGTGAGTAAGAACAAGACCAAGTGGCCGTTTTTTTTCTAAACAATCATAAGCTTTATCAGCTTCGTTAACAGAAAATGTCTTATATACCAACGAATTAACATTGAGCACACCACGTCCGATGGTATCGACAATAAATTGCATATTTCTTGTCTCTGTCCATCGAACAAAGTCATATGGATATAAAAGCCCTGATTTCTCGTACTGTTGATCATAGCGACCAGGCCCATAAGAACATGACATACACAGATCAAGTTCTTTGCGATAAAATTCTTCACGATCAAAATCAAGTTTTACATCACCAACAACAACAACCTTGCCTCGCCTGCGCGTCAAAGATATTGCCTGCTGTATTACACCGCCAGAACGCGATGCAGCGGTGACAATTGTACAATCGACACCATGTCCACTTGTTGCTTCATTAAGTGAACATTGCAAGTTTTTGTCACTGGCATCAAACACCCGACAACAGCCACTTTCTTTTCCGACTTTAAGCCGATTAGCATCTATGTCGACACCAAAAACTCTACAACCGGCAAGTCGTGCCAAATTTACTGTAAGTTGTCCTATTAAACCTAGCCCAACAACACAAACAGACTCGCCCAAAGCTGCTCCAGAACGGCGAAACCCCTGCAGTGCAACTGAAGCAATGGCAACAACACTCGACTCTTTTAATTTTTCTGGCCCAGCTAGCCTGACAACTAAATTTTTAGGAACAGCGGCAAACTCCGCATGAACTGCAAACCCACTACCCGCACATGCAACCCAATCCCCAGGAGAAAATCCTGTTCCAGACGCGGCTTCAATTACTTGACCAGAGCATGAATATCCAACAGCTAACAATTTAGAAAGACTTGAACGAATAAGATTTACTGTTCCAATAATACCGTGTTCTTTAACGGCAGAATTAATTTTGCGCGCAGTCTTATCTATATTTTGAAAAGCTCGCGAAACAATGGATTTTCCAGAAGCATTTAATGTAGCAATTTCGGTACCAGAACTAATAAATGAATAGTGCACTCGGATAAGCACCATTCCATCTTCTAAAGAAGGAATACCAACTTCGTGAACAGACGCTTTACCCTTAGAAACAAATACCTGCTTCACGTCCTTGCTCCCTGTTGCTTATTGCCGATTGTTCCTTTTTTTCCAAAAACCCTGTCGGATCAACAATAATTTTGCCATCAAGCATTCTTTTTGAAACCAAACTAAAAGCTTTATGAGGAACCAAAAGCATTACAACGTCGGCCCAACCCAACATATTTTCCCAGTCGCTCGCTATAGAAAACCCAAGTTTTTCTATAGCCTTTTTTTCAACATTCGGATCACAAACTTTTAAACAAATATTTTCATGCTGATTTAAAGATTGTGCTATTGATAACGCTGGCGATTCGCGAATGTCGTCAACATCCGGTTTATACGTCAATCCCAAAACCAAAACATTCGCAGCTTTGTTCTTCTCTTCAGCAATATTTTTACATATCGAAACAGCATGTTTTGAAATTTTTCGTGGACGACTATCATTCAAAACACGACTAACCTGCAGAAGAGCCGATGACTGTGGAAACGAATTAATTAAAAACTGAGGGTCAACAGCAACGCAATGGCCACCTACACCGGGACCAGGATTAAGAACACTGACGCGTGGATGCTCGTTAGCAAGCTCTATCACTCTTGCAGCATTTACACCAGCGTCATCACACATATCTGCAACTTGGTTGGCAAAAGCAATTTGAACATCACGACAACTGTTTTCAATCAGCTTGGTCATTTCAGCTGTTTCAAGATCTGTTTTATGCAACAAGCCACTGACAAACGTTTTATAAAAATCGCATGCACGATCAGCACATTGTTTTGTGAGCCCACCGATTACACGATGGTTTTCAACAAGCTCTTGTCGAATTTTTCCTGGCAAAACACGTTCAGGACAATGGGCAACAAAAAAATCAACGCCTGGCTGTAAACCCGTATTTCCAATAATTCGTTGCGCAAAAAGCTGTGATGTTCCAACCGGTACAGTGGATTCTAACACGACAACATTACCTGCCTTAATAACACTGGACACAGAGTCTGCAGCGGACCAAACAGCACTTAAATCGGCCTTACCATCTCTCAAAGGTGTAGGAACACAAATTATAAAGTAATCGGCACATTTTAATGCCTCATCTACAATTAACTTCTTGCTTTTGATTGCGGCTATAAAATCAGTTCTAAGATTTTCTTCAATGCAACTAATATCACCTAAACGAATTTTTTTTATTCGAGAAATATTAATATCAAAACCGAAAACCTGAAACCCTGAATTAGCAGCTATTATTGCCGTAGGCAAGCCAATATACCCAAGGCCTAAAACAGAAACTCGCGTATCACAAAGATGCACTCCAACAAAATGCATATCCCTGTCTCCTCATAAAAAACTTAAAAGCACTCAGGAAACCGCTGCTGAAGAATACGCACAATTCGCCCAGAAGCAAACCCGTCACCAAACGGATTACATGTCGAAAAAGCACTAAAAACATTTATTCTAGCATTACAAATCTTTTGCAAAACACTCAGAATTTTTTCGGTATTAAATCCTGTAAGACTTATCAATCCGGCATCAATACCTTCTTGTCGCTCAGTAACTTCACGAACACAAACAACAGGTTTTCCTAAACTGACACCTTCTTCTTGCAATCCACCCGAATCTGTCACAAGGCAATGAGCTTTAGATATCAAATACACCATATCGGCATAACCAACATGATCAGAAACAACAAACCGTTTCCCCATTTTTTTTGCACCACACAGCTGCGCAAATTTTTCTGTTGCGGGATTAGGATGACGCGGATAAAACACACAGACATCAGTATTGTTATTCAAAAATTCCTTAAGCGCACCGCAAGCTTGCTGGATGCCACCATCAAGTCCTTCTCTACGATGAAGAGTAAGCAATAAAAACTTTTTATTACCGTCTTCACAGGCCTGCACAAACTGCTCTATTCTGCGAGAAATATGTATTTCTGATTTGTTTATTTTTTCCAAAACATATTTTAACGAATCGACAACGGTATTCCCCACCATAAAAGCATTTTCCGGAGCAACTGTTTCTGCAAGCAAGTTTTGCAATGCCTTGTCTGTTGGCGCAAAATGAAACTTAGAAAAAATTCGCAAAGCCTGCCGGTTCGCCTCTTCGGGAAAGGGGGTATCAATATTCCCGCTTCTAAGACCAGCTTCAATATGAACAACAGGAATCTTTTTATAAAACGCAGCCATTCCGGCACAAACTGCCGTTGCAGTATCACCATGAACAATAATTGCTTTTGGACAAACCTGCTTATAAACCTCATCCAATTGAATAAGTAATTTAGACGTTAAACCGACCAAAGACTGCCCGGGAGACATAACACTTAAAGAAAAATCTGGCACGAGACCGAAAACACTGAGCGCTTGGACTGCAAGCTCACGATGCTGAAACGTTACGCAAATTTTAACTGATATACCAGTTTTTTTCAGCTCCAAACAAAGTGGTGCAAGTTTAATGATCTCTGGACGTGTGCCCATTACAATAAGGATCATGTACCCTCCCCCCTCAACAACAATGCAAATAAAAAAGCATGTTGCAATTAAGACAATAACATAAACCTAAAAAAGCAACGAGCCGCAATTTTCATTACGGCTCGCTAAAAAAATTACGGTTTATAACTAAAACATATCCCAAAAGCTCTTAAGTCTCATAAGAAAATTAGCTGACCGCTCAACTGTTCGAACACTTCTTGCAATTTTCATGGCATCTTCACCAGCTTTACGGCAATCTTCTGTATAAGCTTTAGTTCTTGCTAAACGACGCTTGAGAGTCCCTGTAGCCATAAGTAATTCTTTAGCACCTGTAACTGCCCGCACACCAGAATCAGAGATTCTAAATTTCATCTTTGTTTTTGCATTTCCAATCTTAACATCTCTTTCAGCAGGTCTTTGCAGCTTATCTTCTAAAGCATTTATTTTTTTCATTAATCCAAGCGTTCCACCATCAGACACTGAAGCAATTTGCAACCAAGACTCTTCATCAGGAATCAAATCATCCGAACCATCATCGTACTCACTATCAGCATTATTAAATAACATCAATCCAGATCTGCGAGCTTTAGCCTTAGAAATCACATCTGCATGCAAATTCTGAAATTCGTTGTCACCAGATGTAGCTTCTGATTTGTTGTATTCATCGGTTCTTACATGGGCGAAACGCCACGATAAAAGGCCTGTTACCCCAGCAATAATACTTCCTACAATAAGCGCTCGCTTAAGCGTGTATGAACTGAAATTTCGTTGCATCTCTTCTTCGACCAGCTCTTCCATTTCTGGAGTAAGCTCTTTTTCTCGAATTTTAGGAGCAGGCTTTCCAGCACCTAACGCCTTTTTAATCAATCGGCGCTTAACCTCTAAAAAGGCCTTGTGTCTAGCCGTATTTTCTACAAGCTTGGTAGTCACCCTCCATGCTCCAGCACCTACAATAGAAGCTAAAATAGCTGGATAGATATATTGAGCTTTATTGCCAAAATCAAGTCCATAATCTTTTTTTTCAATTCCAGGGAACCATGAAGCTTTTGCAGAGGCCCCCAAAAGGCTCACCCCCATAAGTAAAAGTAATTTATAATTTTTCATAATCCACCTCTGTTAAGAAAATAAAATTATCGAAACACAGCATGCCAATAAATATTGTTTCGTTCTTGGCGAAGCTTCATTTCTTGTTGGTGTTGTCTTTCTCGATCAGCATTCTTACGCTGCTCTTCAAAACGCGGATCTTTTGTAAGAACCAACAGAATTTTTTTAATTACAGGTCGCAAGCGCTTAGCACCAAGTTTAAGAGCAGCAAGATACTCTTCTTCAATATCTTCCCCAGGCCCTGCAGCACAAAGTTCAAGAATGTCTTTAAGATTTTTTGATTCTATTTTTTTTGTATTTATTATCTGACCTGTATGCTCAGCAACAGCCTCTGCTAAACTCGCAGCATTCTCCATACCCTTGCTCATCGCATCTAAGTAACATTTTGCAGAAAACAGAGGATA
>DAOVOC010000041.1 GCA_030629865.1 bacterium | reverse complement strand
TACAGGTGCACAAATTCAACATTTTATTTGTTCTATAATAAAACCGTTTTTCAGAGAAACTTTTAAACTTTGACTCAGCGCTGAATAAAAAACTAATCTCAATGGCACAATAAAAAATTCAGAAAGGGAAACAAGCCAATGTATGAATGGTACTTACTATTTCTTAGTGTTGTCTGCTGGAATACAGCCTTCTTCGGCAATGCACTCACCTGCTGGCTTGTGATCCCCTCTCTTATTTTTTGGATTGCACTTATAATCTCGATTTCACAAGCCAAGTTCAAAAAAACATGGTGGAAAGCTTTTATTTTCGGATTAATCTGGGGCGCAGCATGTCTTGCTCCACAGTTTTGGTGGCTTGCACGGGCACCACACATTTACCCAAATTGCTATGTTTTAGCCCAAGGCTACGGGTTTTTTGCACTCTTTTTAGTTTTATTTTCATTAACTCATGCTTTTTTCACTCTCCTTCAAGTTTTTATCTGCCATTTTTTTAGAGCCTTCAAATGGTCAAGCACGATTAGAGCCCTTGCCGCCGCAACAATGCTGATCCCATATTTTTTCTATCTCGTAAATTTTGGATTTGCTCCTTTGGGCGTAATACAAGGATATCCTTTCTTTTGGCCTTTTTTGCCGCTAGCAAAATCTAAAACTTTTTTAAAATCCCTCTCATCAATTAAATGCAAAACCTCACCTCAAATAATAAAAAAAATTAGTCAAACAGATTTTCGGCAACTCGACAAAAAATTATGCGCACGATTTGATGCCAAACGAGGATCATCATTTTATTCTGGTCAGAAAATTCGCACGGCACTCAAATGCGAAAGCTCTAAAATACATAACACAGAAAAAACACTAGTTTTTTTAGCCCCGGAATGCGCTTTTCCACATCCTCTTAATATCAAATACGGTTATATAAACACTTGGGGAGAGTCGATCCCTAAAAACAGTCACTTTATTGTTGGAACACGTCGACAAATTGCTCCCAAAGGAACTGTCACCATGAATTGGGTACAAAAAATCATGCTAAATGATAATGAACAACTTGTAGCTACTGGCTGTTGTCAGGCCGTCGGCTGGATCCATAATAAAAAGCTAGAAAAGTTGATCGACAAGAAAACAGTTTGCCCATTCACTGAAGAAGGTATACTGAAAGGTGAAAATCAAAATTACGATCGCGTTAACATTGGCCCACTAAGCCTTGTTCCAATTGTTTGCTATGATTTTTTCAGTAATTTTTCGTGGATGAAAACTGTTGATTCTGAAAATGAGGTCACTGTCCTTTTGGCCAATGAATCATGGTTTCCAGAACAAACATCCAATATTATTCAATGCTTTGTACGGTTTTCGAGTGCTTGGCATGGAAAACCAATTGTGTATGTCAGTGCAAAATACGGACTTGAATTAGTTTCGTACAGCGGCGCTTTCGATAAGACTAAAGCCTAATTTTCTAAAAATCGCTATACTCTTTTTTAAATGATTTTATTACTGACAATTTAAAGGAAAACATGGAACTTTCCATACTCTCACTCCTTCCTCCAGCACTCACGCTCATTTTAGTTTTTTGGACCCGCAATATAAAAACATCCTTAATAGCAGGCATAGTAACTGCAGCTCTGATGGCAACAAAACTCGCTCCTATAAAAGCGCTAAAACTTATCACAACACATTTTCTAAAAATCACGGAACTGCCCAACTTCCTTTCATGGAAAACATTTTTGGCAAGCGAACGCCTATTCCTGTTCCTGTTCCTACTGATGCTTGGCATGGTTATGGCTCTTATGGAGCATTCTGGTGATGCATTTGCCTATGCAGAATTTTTGAGAAAAAAGCTACAAGACAAAAAATCAGCTCAAAATGCAACATTATTATTTTCACTTTCGTTATTTATTGACGACTATCTTAATGCAATCACAACATCGTCAGTAATGCCTTTTTTAACAGATGTTTTTAAAATTCCGCGAATTAAAATTGCATTTCTTGTAACTACTTTGGCAGCACCACTTTGTACACTTATTCCTATTTCAGCGTGGGGACCACCAATCACAATGTTTATTGCCAATGGCGGCGTACATCCAACTAGCGCAACAACATATGTAGCAGCTGAAGCATTTTATGTTTTTATAAAATCAATTCCATTTATTTTCCAATCAATTTTGACAATTTTGTGCGGCTGGTTTGTAGTAAAAATGGGAATTTCTTACGGAACAATTGGAAAATACGAACATATTGCAGAAAAAACAGGCAATCTCTACGGTGGACACAAAGAACATGTTTTTGCACCAAGCACTCACCATCCCAATTCACACTCACTATTTAATTTTCTCTCTCCACTCATTTTATTGATAGCCTTAATTGTTATTGTAACCCTCTATTCTGGTGGATACTGGTTTTTTGGCGGAAATAATGGACTAATCGAGGCTCTAGCAAAAGCAAATATGTACGTAGCGCTGATTCTTTCAACAGCTATAACACTGATTTACAGCACAATATTGTATTTCATCAAAGGCAGATCAACAATCAAACAACTCTTTAAAACATATTGGACCGGCATTAAGGAAATGGGCCAATCGGTCATTGTACTTGTGCTTGCACTTTCGTTTACCGAATTTTTAACCAAAGATTTGTACACAGGAAAATACATTGCACACACATTAATGCCCGTCATTAATATTGAATTTCTTCCAATGGCCACATTTCTTTTGAGTGCTTTAATAGCATTTAGCATGGGATCTTCATGGGCTACGATGACGCTAATGTTCCCGATTGTTATCCCGATGCTCACAGAGCTAGTAGGCTTTGCAACACCCACTCCAGTAGCCATGCTTCCTTTGCTGTACCCTCTAGTCGGTTCTGTTATAGCTGGTACCACTGCAGGGAGCAGTATGTCGCCTATAGCAGACTTGTTGATCATCACATCAAGTAACAGTAACGTTAATCATTTCGACTTTATAAAAGCACAATCACAATATTTGGGACCATTGGCGGTGGGTAGCACACTCGGTTTTCTCGTTGCAGGCCTAACTTCGGCAATGGGATATAAAACATCATTATTTCTTTCATTTACGACGGCACTGACCGTATCATTCGCTCTGTTGATACTTTTCAGCGCACTAAGCAAAAAAATACCAAGCCGTTATTAAAAGATGGAGACTAATGCAACTTTTAAGTCAGTTCTTAATTGCCGTTTTTTCACTTGCGGTTCAACACAGCATACGCCCACATGAAATAATCAAAGATAACGATCAGCTTTCATCACTACAAATTGTTCACGTCCTTCGCGGTGAAACCAATCCAACTCTAGTCAAAGACAATATTGGCAACCAATTCCTTGTCAAACAAGACAATTCTGCTCTTGGCGAAAACCGTTGCATGAACGAATGGTTTGCCCCTGTAGCAGAACTTTTTGGAGCTACAATCGCACAATCTATAAATATCCAAACAAACAAAATCAAACTTATTCAACCTCATATTATATGCATCAGCAAAACAAGCCGTAATCGCAGCGCAACACTGCATACCTATATACCTACAATTACCCTAAAGCATCCTGGAACAGATTTTAAAAAGCTCTCGCTGGACAAATCACTTGCACAAAATCTCGAATTCATCGCACGTCACGAAGGTTTGGGTACAATTTTTGCCGCAGACACTTTTGTAAACAACGCGGACAGACACTTTGCCAATATTTTGTATAATTTTTGGACAGGATCCTTATATGCAATCGATTATGGTCGATCCTTGTACAAATCAAATGTTGCAAAAAGCATGAATGAGCATTGCAAAAAACATGCAACCGATATTTTTACAAGACAACAGCTAGCAGTACTCAACAGATACAAAATGGCTCTTACGACACTCATCCAAAAATGGCCAATCGAAAAAACTCAAATCTTGTTCGAAAACTTGGTTATCCAGGCCAAAATTTTTTCCACAACTTTCATTAGTAAAAAAAAGAAACTAACAAAAGCCTTTAATAACCGTTTAAATCTTATTAAAAACAGTTTTCAATCCACACAAGATCTTATTGCAACACTAGATTCAATATTAAAATACAACAATCATCACGATCTTTTCCCAGAACTGGACCTTGTTTATTGGCTTCCACACTCAAAAAATAAATTTGTTAATTCCTGGGCAAGAATTCCGCAACAAGGAGTGTTAACACTCTCTGCATTGGCATTTTAAATTCTGAGTTAACGAGTAAATGGAGTAAGTCTCATGAAAAAAGTTCCACTTTTGATACATGTGACAGTGTTACTACTTTTTTCTGGATGTAGTTTTTTTGACACAAAGATTAACCGGGAAACAATTTTTGATAGAACCGTAAGCATTCCTAAAAAAGCAATCCAGAAGATCCCATACTTCCCACCACTATGCAATGAGATATCTCGATTTAAAAAAGGCTTTACCAATATTAAAGACAACGGAAAACTTTACTATGAAGAAGAGGGCCAAGGAACACCTATTGTCCTTATTAATGGTGGCCCGGGAGGAACTCACAATGTTTTCCACCCTTATTTTTCGAGAATCAAAAATGAAGCCCGCATTATTTACTACGACCAAAGAGGAACAGGTAGATCTAGTAAAGATGAAACCTACAAAACATATACTCTTAAACAAGCTGTAGACGATTTGGAAACACTCAGAAAATCTTTAAAGATTGATCGTTGGGCACTTCTTGGCTGGTCATATGGAGGACTCTTAGCTCAATTGTATGCTTTAAAATATCCATATCATTGTTCTGCACTAATTTTAGTTGCAGCCGATCCTGGAATTCCGGCAAATTCAAAACCTGAACGGGAAAAAGGATTCATTTCGCAAAAAGAATTGGATGCTATGGAAAAAATTTTAGAAAAAGGCCATAAAGGAGAACTAAATCTTCCACAAAGTATTTATAATTATAACCTTAGTGGAAATTGGAAGCGCAAACGTTATTACAAACCAACGCAAGAAGAATCCGTTAGAAGAGCCCTTTATGGTTGGAGCCCAGCGCCAGGCTTTCGAGAAACAATCCTTTCGGAAACAAAAAACATAAACCTCAAAAATAATTTTGATGACTTTAAAATTCCAACCTTAATCATTGAAGGCAAGTGGGAATTAATGTGGTGGGACACCAATAGAATTAATGTAATGCAAAAAAACCACCCTAATGCTCAAATTGAAGTTTTCGAAAAATCTGGACATGGAGTTTTTGCTGATGAACCAAAAGATTTTTTTGCCACACTCAAGAAGTTTTTGAACAAATTAAACAATATAAAAGCTAAATAAAAAAAGCCCCCGAATTTCCTCAGGGGCTCTAAATTTACACTATAAAAAAGTTAGCGACGCCACGAGCAGTACGGAAGTAATGCCATAGAACGCGCCAGTTTAATATGTCTTGCAAGTTTTCTTTGATAAAAATTGCTGTTGCCAGAAACTCTTGAAGGAAGAATTTTGCCACGTTCGGTCAAGAATCCTCTCAAAAGATCCACATTCTTGTAATCAAGATCGCGAGCAAGGTCAGGATTCGATTCAAACCGGCATCGTTTTTTTGCTGAAAAAGATTGCTTACGCATCTTTTTCCTAAGCAAACGCGAGCTAATCTTTAATTTAATTTTCTTAGCCATCAGCTCTTTACCTCTTCAGCAGTGTTTTCTTCTACAGCAACAGGTTCTTCGGCTTTAGGAGCCGCGGCCTCTACAGTCTCAGCTTCTTTACCTAGATCAGATTCTACACCAAGCGTTTTGTCATCAACCTCAGAAATATCTTCTGCAGCTTCTTTCAGCGGTGTTATTTCAGATTTTCCACCGTTGCGCTTAAAGTCATTACCGTTTCCATTTTTGTCATCAAACATACGACCACGTTTTTGTGGCGCAGCGTCAACGGCATCAGGACGCTTGTATTCAGCGCTGCCTGGCCCTTCCAAAACAATATTAGCATAACGCATGATGAATTCGTGGCATTTAATTCTTAAAAAACTTTCGAAATCTTTAAGAAACTTTTGAACATCTTCGGCAGGCAATGAATATCTAGCCAAAATATAAAGGCCATATTCTTGCTTCTTCACGGGATAAGCAAGCCGTAGTTTGCCCCACTTATCAAAAAGATCAACCGTACCACCAGATTTGGTAACACGTTTTTCAATGGATTCTTCGAGGAATCCGATCTCATCGCTTGTTGCACTCGTACGAATAAGCATAAGCGTTTCGTAATGCTTCAAATGGTTCTCCTCACAATGCAGCATCGTCAGGCTGCTAAACAACACATAGGAGATGACAACTACAAAGTGTTGCCACAGGCATCCAGAGTCTGTACAAAAACACTGCACAAACCATTATTACTGTAACAAAACAAACAAAACTTGTAATGTTTTTTTGCGGGGTTAATTACGAAAGCTTTTGGTGGCACGCAACCACTTTGCCTATAATTCGCAAGTTGTCCTTACCACGAACCAATGCAATCGGGGCTTTTTTGTGGTTAACCGCTTCGAGAACTACAAAATCATCAATGTAGTTAACTTGCATAATTGCCCGCTCTGACTCTGGACCAAACTCAACGGCAACGACATCACCAGATCGAGTCCAAATCGCAGGAGAAACAACTAGCCTATCGCCCTTTACAAAGCGTGGCGCCATGCTGTTATCTTCAACCGCATAACAAAACATTGCATCATCTTCGCTTCCAAAAAATGGAACAAATTCATCTTTGTGACCAGACTTATTCTGCATAATTTGATTATTAAATGCTGAAGGAACGGTCGGAATTTGTCCCACAACAGGAACAACTTTTAGCTTTAATGCATCAAGTGAAAAATCAGAATTTTCATCAACATTAAGGCATTGATCAACATTATCTGTTCTAAAGCTTCTATGCGCAAATAATTCTGTTGGTTCCATTTCAAACGCATCAGCAAGCTTTCTTAGCGCGTCTTCATTCCAGCGACGCGTACCATTTTTAATATGTGTAAGATAACTTTCTGACATTCCAGTCTTTTCGGCCAACACTTTTGTTGTCCAACGACGTTCACGCAAAAGCTCCTTTACACGCAATTTTGTTGAGGACATCTCCACTCCCTCGGGAAAAACATTTTAAACAATTTATTGGCTGCATCAGCAGCACATCTGTACAAATCTTACCCCAACACACTAACAAATCTTGACAATTAGTCAACAAAAAACTAAAAGACACCTGCTAGCAATGCAATGAGCATCAACTATTAAAGTAACTCAGCCAATAAACATTAAAAATTTTGATATCGACGAATTACTCTACCAATCACCCTAAAATGATCTTTGCCTTTTACAAGAGCCACTGGAGGCTGCTTATGACTAACAGACTCAAGAAGAATAAAATCATCTGCAAAATTAACAGAAACAATCGCTTTACGCATTTTGTCAGATTGATACTCGACTGCAGCGATTTGCCCAGATTCGATTGTATTTGTAGGTGTAATTATAATCCGGTCTCCCTTTACAAAACGAGGAGCCATAGTGTTTGTTTCAACTGCTAAACAAAATAATCCTTCCGCAGATTCATTGAGCACTGGAACAAAAATTTCTTTGTAACCCGTTGTCACTTGCATAATTTCATTATTGTATGCAGAAGGGTATGAAGGAATACCCCCCATAACAGGAATTTTTCTCACTTTAAGTTCCACAGATGCTTCTTCAACTTCCTGAATAGCTTTTTGCGCACTGCCAGCCAAAACGGCTCCGCGAGCAACAAAAAGATTAACAGGATCAAGCGAAAACGCTTGAGAGATTTTTCTTAAAGCATCCTCATTCCACCGACGAGTGCCATTTTTTATGTGAGTAAGATAACTTTCCGACATCCCTGTTTTTTCGGCCAACACTTTTGTTGTCCAACCGCGCTCCTTAAGTAACTCTTTAACCCGCAACTCCGTTGATGCCAT
>DAOVOC010000054.1 GCA_030629865.1 bacterium | reverse complement strand
ATTGTGCAGCAAAACTTATCTACAAGCTAGAATGCTCAACTCAACGCGTGGTCCTGCGGTACAAGGGTTGAGATTGCAGATTGATAAATATCGCTATTCAAAACTTGCTTGTGAATCGATAGAACAATTTAAAAACGTTTTTATTTTTGAAGGTAGCGCTGCTCAGCTTATTTTGAAGAATGACTGTGTTAAGGGTATTGCAACTGAATGTGGGCGGCAATTTTCTGCTAGTGCAGTTGTTATTACAACAGGAACATTTTTGAATGGTGTTATTAAAATTGGTGAAAAAACAATTTTTCATCGTGATGCCAAAGGGCCAACATCATCTTTGCTTTCAAAATCTATAGAAGAAATTACAGGAGCAAAACTTGGCAGACTGAAAACCGGTACTCCTCCACGAATCTTAAAAAGCAGCATCGATTTCTCGAAATTAGAAAAACAAGTTCCAGATGAATTAGATTATCTTTTTGAATTTGATCAGTGTGATGTTGCCCATTCACATCAGTGTTTTATTGCGCATACCAACGAAAAAACTCATAAGATTGTTAAAGAGAATTTAGAGCGATCAGCTCTTTTTGGTGGATTTATAGAAGGTGTTGGGCCGCGTTATTGCCCATCGATAGAAGATAAAATTTATCGGTTTCCAGACAAAACATCTCATCATGTTTTTATTGAGCCAGAAGGCGCAGACAGTAATGAAGTTTATCCTTCTGGACTTTCTACCTCGCTGCCAGTTGATGTGCAAGAAGCGTACATGCGTAGCATGATTGGTTTTGAAAATGCGGTCATTACTAAGCCTGGCTATGCCGTTGAATATGATTTTCTGCAGCCGAATCATCTAAAACACACACTCGAGTGCAAAATCGTTGAAGGTTTGTTTTTTGCTGGGCAGGTGAATGGTACAACGGGGTACGAAGAAGCTGCAGCGCAAGGAATAATTGCAGGAATCAATGCAAGCCTAAAAATTACTAAGCAAGAACCGTTTATTGTTGGACGTACAGAAGGTTACATAGGTGTAATGATAGATGATCTGGTTACGCTCGGTGTTGACGAACCATATCGCATGTTTACATCGCGTGCAGAGCGCAGATTGCTTTTAAGGCAAGACAATGCTTTTGAGCGCCTTATGCCACATGGCCGGCGTTTAGGATTAATTGATGATGCTCTTTTCTCTCGCTTTGAAGATGAACAAAAAAATGTCATTCAGATAGAAGAGCAGCTACGCAAAAAGTGGGGCAAAACGGATTTGTTTAAAGTTCTTGCGCAAAGTCCTTTTACAAAAAACTCTAAAAAAGAAGCAAAAAAACTTGTGTGTGAGATGCTTGGACAAAAAGTGGTCTCTGCTCGTGTTTTAATGATGCTGCATGCAAAAGTGCGGTATGAAGGTTATTTGCAGATGGAAGAGCGTGAGGCCGCAAAAACTCGCAAATTTGCCAGCATGGTTATCCCTGCAAAATTTGTTTACGATGATTTGCCAGGTTTGAGTGTGGAGTTGCAGCAAAAGCTTAAAAAGACAAAGCCCGGAACAGTTGCCCAGGCTCAGCTAATTCCAGGTATGACGCCAGCAGCAGTTTCTCTGCTAATTTTTAAGCTAAGAAAACCATAGTTACTTCATTTATTTGTTTTGAAACAATAGCAATTTCAGAGGGTTTTGACTTTTTTATTTTCAGCACAGTTATTGCAGTTAACAAGTTGGTTATGCTTTGAAAACGCCTTTCTACACTCATTTATTATTTTTGAAATCTCAGAGCCTGCAGAATAATAACCTCTTGTGTTTAGCAGAAATTGTGAAGTTCCTGCCATCGTTATGAAGTGTGAGAAACAGATACGACAATGAGAATTTACATATATTTGCTTAAGTATTAGTTTTTTTTCCGAATTCAACAAACAAAGGAGCGTTTGATAAAGATTTATTACTTGGTTATATATTTCCTTAGGGCTGCAATACGGTGGAATTCCAATAGATTTAGCGATTTGTTCTAAGTTTACTGTGTTTGGGTTTTTAGGAATAAGGACCATTGTTTGTGCTGGATATTTTTTTTTACGATTTGCATAATCCATTGTTCTTGCAGGAAAAGACGTCGCAATTAAGCATATCCCAAATGTAAGCATGTTTGGTAATTTCATAGCTTTTTTTCGATTTAAGGCATTCTTTCTATGAAATTTACGAAAGGCTACCAAGTCTTTTTTTTTATGGCAACAAAGTTTTATTGTTTTCGTGTTCTGTTTGTTTCCTTTGTTGGAGGTTGAAAGCATGCTGTTTCAGTTTGTTTGTTTTGTGTTGTTTATTGTTTTTGTTGGCCTAGCGTTTTTGCAAGGTAAAAAAGCTTTGGAGATGATTAAAGCTGGTTCTGGTGGAATGAGTGGTTTTGAGTATTACGTTCGTTTAATACTCAGGGCTATTTTCTTTTTTGTTTTATTTTCTTTAGTTGTTTTTTGTTTGTTGGGACTAATTTACGGGCCTGGTTACTTTATCAAATGGTGGATAATGGGAAAAATTATGCCTAGCTGGATGACGGGTGGTTCCGGAATAATGAAAGAAGGACCGTTAGGGATTATGAAGAAAATGCCATTTAGGCCTTAGAAGATTTTTTAAAAAGAGAATCCAAATTTTGCTTCCAGTCCGCGTGGTGTGCCTCTAAAGGAAACTCGTGTGGGCTGGTCGGCAAAGTTAAATGATGTGTCTATGTCTACACCAATGTACGGTTCAATAGTCCGTTGAAATGATTTTGCCGTTAGTGTTTGTTTTTCGTTAGAAAATGTCTTTGACGTGATACTAGAAGTTGTTATTCCCAATTTAATGGCAAATCCCAAAACTTCATCAAAGTAGCCAATTGTTGCAAGCATTGAGCTAACTCGTTTAGCCATTGGATTGGCTAAGGGGTTTAGATCTTCAAAATCACTCATTGGGTGCCAGTCTGCTCCAAGTGTTGCTTTTGCATGAGTTTCTGCCGCAATAAATGCTTGAACAGAGCGGTGTGGTGCTTGCCATATTGTGAACTTTCCATCTAGGCCTAGGCCTAGTGCTGGTGCAAAACCCCAGGAGTGTGTTGAACGATATATGTGGCCAGAAGCAAAGAGGTTAATACTAAGGTGAGCGTCATCCAGGTCGATTAATTGGCACCCCAAAACACCATCCAAGGCAATATGTCCCTGAGTTTCTTCAAACAGTTCTCTTTTTGCCTTTGTCTTGTTGGCTTTGGCGTTGATATTTGTGCGTGAAGCCCAGTAGAGACCAGGGAAGATGTTATAGACATTTCGTTTGTATAATGCGTTGATCTGTCCAACGTAATCATCTTTGTGCCATGTTGCGGCTGCATCACCATAAATTCCTTCGACAAGGCTTATAAACTTGTTGTTTTCGCGTAATGATGCAAGAGGAAATGCGCTTATTGGGTGTGGAAGGTTTTGGACATAGCCAACCTCAGAGGCAATTGAATTAAAAATATAGGTTTTAAAAGATGCAAGAATACTTGGTTGTTTATGTTCTATTTCTTTCACAATAATTGGAGTTTCGTATTGCTCGAGTGTTGGAATAGCTTCAATATGTTCTAGTTCATTGTTAATAACATGGATTGCCGCATTGCCAACCTGTGACAGTGTGGTTAGATAGAGTGAGAATATGAGAAATATACGCTTCATTCTACTCTCCATTTGCTTGTTTTAATATCTTATTCATTTTAAGATTTCACCTGAAAAACACAAAAGCCCAATGCAATTCGAAAGAAAATTAGCGGTTTTTAGGGATAAAGTGTGGTGCTTTATACCATTTTTTTTGACTTTTCTATTGTGAATTCATCCCTTTGGCTTTGAGCATTCTCTGTTTATACTACCCGCAGATTTTGGCGTAACCATGAGCATAGGGGATAACATGAGCGTTGAATTATTGCATTATATGGGCGATGATTTAATGGTGGCAAATGCCGCTAGAGTGAGCTTTAATAAAGAAAGTGCGTGGGCAGATGGCAAGCCTGGGCAGGTTGCAGACAAAGATGCTTCACTTATAAATTATTTGGCAAAACATGGGCATTGGTCGCCATTTGCGCATCCGCAGCTTCAATTCCGCATAAAAATGCCACTTATAATCGCAAATCAGTGGTTTAAACATGTGGTAGGTTTTGTGCGTAATTCGGTTAGTCGTCGGTATGTGAGCTATGAGCCAGAAATTTTTTATCCTAAAACATTTCGTCAGTCTTCGCTGCAAATAAAACAGGGCAGTTTAATGCAGGAGGTAGAAAAGCCACAGGAATGCGAGCGATTGTTCCAGAAAACATGCCAAAATGCCGTTAAAGCCTACAACGAACTTCTTGCAAGTGGTGTTGCGCCAGAGCAGGCTCGTATGGTGCTTCCTCAAGCTATGTACACCGAGTTTATTGAGACGGCTTCTTTGCAAGGTTATGCACGGCTTTGCCAGTTGCGTTTAGATGAGCATTCTCAAAAAGAGATTCGAGATTATGCTGCGCAGATCGAAAAACTGATTTATAAAAAATTTCCTGTTTCTTGGAGTGCATTGATGAGTTGTCCAGTTGCTAAACAAATCCAATTGGCATCAGATAGAGCGGTTGCTCTCCAATAGGTAAGCCCATAAGATTTTTAATTGCTGTGTCAGAAAATGCTCCTATGGCAACTGTTCCCAGATTCATCGCAGTTGCTTGCAGATAAATATTTTGTGAGGCGTGGCCGGCTTCCATGTGAACATACCGAGTGCTGCGAGTACCGTATTTTTTTTGAGTTCTGGCATAAGTTCCAGTTAGAATAAGAGTTGCCGCAGGCTGTTTTAGTGCTGATTGTTGGTTGCCGGCTTGAAATATTTTATCTTGTTGGTTGTCATCAATTATTAATGTGAGCATGTTTTTTTGTGAATTGTACTTATAGATACCAATTTCAAGCCCAGAAATATTTGACACTGCTGCGTAAATTTCGAGGGGATAAAGTGCACCGGCTGATGGGGCACTTCTTAGGTTGTCAGAACCAGTTGATCCTTGGGCTGACCAAAGTAGTTGCGAAAGTTGAGCTAGTGTCATTAGTTTTTGTTTGTAATTTCTAATTGATCTTCTGGTTGCAAGTGCTTTTTCTAGTGAGTAATTTCCAGTTTTGTTTGGTATTGGAAGTTTAATTGTTTTTGTCGCTTTTTGTTGAGTAAGTGATTTGGGTGTTTTGACGTGCTGGGCTATGTTGCTTGTGTGGGTTAGAGCAGCGATTGTTCCTAACAAAAGTGCTATTTTTATTGGTTTATAAATCATTTTTTGTTTCTCTTAAAATTTAATGGTGACACAAATGTTTGTTTAGTTAATACTTGCCATTAATGGGCTGTTGTAGTGAAGGGATTTTGTTTGAAGAGAGAACTTGTTTGTGTTCTATAGGAGAAAATGACAGTAATGGAAATGGAAAAAGATTTTGAAAATAAACAATATATATTTCATGAATTTAAAGAAGAAAATTTAGTTTTTCTTTTTGATTGGCTGTGCCAACCTTATATTTCAAAGTGGTGTGAAAAAAATGCTGAATTATATGACATGTTTGTGCAGGAACATAAGTCTAGGCTTGATCCAAAAGATAATTCTTATTTGGTTAATCTAAGTGGTGTGCCAATTGGCTACATTCGTTATTACTACACAGATGCGATTGGTGATGGTTGGTGGGGCAAAAGTAAAAAAGAAGTTGTCGATACTGCTCGTGTTATCGCTATGATTGGTCGACCAACATACTTGGGTAAAGGCCATGGATCGATGGTTATAAAGGCCTTTGTACAAGAACTATTTAAAACAACAGACATTAAAAAGATTATAATTGGTCCACACCACGACAATACTACCGCCATAAAATGTTATGAAAATGCCGGGTTTAAGCCCATTGGAGAAAAAGAAACGCCCGAGGGACCGGTAATGGTTCTGGAATTAAATAAAGAGGCCGAATAAATTCAGCCTCTTTAAATCTTCTATTTTTTTTTTCTAGAATAACTTCCCATCAATTCACCTTCGTTGAGCACATGTCCCTTCATTGCTTTAGAAACATCTTTTTTTATTGCTCCTTGGGATAGTGAAAGTTTTGTGTCTAAGGCATAAACTCTAAAAAAGTATCGATGAGTGCCGTTTGGTGGGCAAGCGCCGCCGAACCCTGTTCGGTTCCAGCTATTGTTGCCGCGAACAGCTCCAGGAATTGTTGTTTCATCAAGTGCTTCAGCCAAATTGTCTACGCTTAGCGGTATGTTAAAAAGAACCCAGTGGATCCAGGTACCCATTGGAGCGTCTGGATCGTCGCAAATTAAAGTTATACTTTTTGTTTTTGCAGGCAGGTTTTGCCACGAAAGTGGTGGCGAAATATCTTTGCCATCGCAAGTATAGTTGATTGGCAAT
>DAOVOC010000015.1 GCA_030629865.1 bacterium | reverse complement strand
GTGGTTTGAACGAAAATACCAATGGTCTTGTTCGGCAATATGTACCAAAAGGAAGTAGCTTCAAATCTCTGACAGATGACGACATTTTTACGATCATGTGTAAATTAAATAGTAGGCCTCGAAAATCTCTTGGATTTAAAATACCAGCACAAGTATTTTTTGAAGAAACTGGAGTAGTTATCGGATAGGCTAGTGTTGCACTTGGGACTACAATTCGCCTTATGAATATATGATTACTGGTCGCGCACAATATTCAATAAAAGAACTGGAAAAACTAGTACAAGAAATTAATAAAAAACAGTGTGAATTTTGGATGTTTGTGTTAGCTGTTTCTGTTGCTGTATTTCTAATAGTTGGTTTTGTATACCTTATTTTTTAGAAATTTGGTTTTGATTAATAAGTTGGTAAAAAGTGCTAGCATTCGAGTGTCAGTTATGCTGCCATATAAATTTTTATGTTTAAAGCGATTCCTTGTTAGTTCGCCTGAAAAATAGTAGAATAACCCCGTTAATTCGGGCTTTTACTGAACTTTAAATATAAAATTTTATGGGTTGGTATCCAGGAGGGGGCAATGGCGGAAAACGACAAGCAACAATCGGGAAAAGGTGGTACGATTGCACCACTTTCAATTGAAAAAGAGTTAAAGACATCGTTTCTTGATTATGCGATGTCGGTCATCGTGAGCCGTGCGCTTCCTGACGTTCGCGATGGTCTTAAACCTGTTCACAGACGTATCTTGTATGCAATGCATACTCTTGGTCTTTACAACGAGCGTCCGTATCGAAAGTCAGCAACAGTTGTTGGTGAAGTTATCGGTAATTACCACCCTCATGGTGACTCTGCGATTTATCAAACCATGGTTGGAATGGCACAAGAGTTTGCACGGCGATATCCACTTTTAGATGGCCAAGGAAACTGGGGTTCCATTGATGGTGATAACGCTGCTGCTATGCGTTACACAGAAGTTAAAATGGCAAAAATTGCCCGCGACATGCTTAATGATATCGAAAAGAAAACTGTCGCTTTTGTTCCTACCTTTGATGAATCGAAAACAGAGCCAAGAGTTTTACCAAGCAGAATTCCTCAGCTTCTTGTTAATGGTACCAGCGGTATTGCAGTTGGTATGGCCACATCGATTCCACCACATAACTTAACTGAAGTTATCGATGCATGTATGGCGATGGTTAATAATCCCGAAATTGACGAGGAAGAAATATTCTCGATTATTCCTGCGCCAGATTTTCCTGGTGGTGGTGTTATCTGTGGACGTTCAGGTATTTTAAAGGCGTACAAGACCGGCCATGGCAGCGTTAAAATGCGCGGCATTGTTGATATTGAAGAAAATAAAAACAAGTGTGTGTTGGTTATCAAAGCTATTCCATATCAGGTAAACAAAGCCGATTTAATTACAAAAATTGCTGATTTAGTTAAAAACAAAGTTATTGACGGCATCACGAACATTCGCGATGAGTCTGCACGAGATAAAATGCGTGTGGTTATAGATATAAAACGTGGTGATGTTCCGCAGGTTATTTTAAATCAGCTTTATAAACACACTACGCTGAAAAAATCTCTTTCAATGATCATGCTGGCACTCTTGCATGGGCGTCCGGTTCTTTTAACACTTCGCGAAATTATCGAACAATTTTTAATTCACCGTCGTAATGTTATTCGACGTCGTACACAATTTGATTTGAACAAAAACCGTGCTCGCGAACATATTCTTTCTGGATTGATTATCGCGCTAGATAATATCGATCCGATTGTAGAACTGATCAAAAAGTCAGAAAGTGGTGATGTTGCGAACAAAGCGTTGCAGGAAAAGTATTTGCTTTCCGAATTGCAGGCAAAAGCAATTTTGGATATGAAATTGCAGCGAATTACCGGTTTAGAGCAAGGTAAAATTCGCGATGAGCTTGGTGAAATTGAGCTTCTTATCAAGAGTCTTTTGCGTATTTTGGAAAAAACATCTGTTTTAGATGAGTTGCTAATTGAAGAGCTTGAACAAGTTAAAAAATCTTATGGCGATGCGCGTCGGTCGTCAATTGAGGCCGATGACGGTGATCTTGCTGACATCGATCTGATTTCTAATGACGATGTGCTTGTGACATTGACCCGCAAAGGCTACGTAAAACGCGTTAAACTTGATACATACTCAGTTCAGCATCGTGGCGGTAAGGGCAAGCGTGGTACGGCAGATTTAAGCGAAGCTGATGATCTGATCGAAGACGTTTTTGCGGCACAAAACCATGATGATTTGCTGTTCTTTACCAATTATGGCCGAGTGTACACAATGAAAGTGTTCCAAGTGCCAGAAGCTTCAAGGACTGCTCGTGGGCGTGCGATTGTGAACTTGTTGCCGCTTGTCGATGGTGAGCGGGTTGTAAAACTTTTATGTACAAAAGATTTTGAAGATAAATTCCTGGTTATGGTTACCGAAAAAGGTACTATCAAAAAAACAACGGCTACGGCATTTTCAAAAGTCAGAAGTACCGGCATTAGAGCCTTGTCGCTTAATGATGGCGATGAGCTTGCATTTTGTGCGCTTAGTTCTGGCAATGCAACTATTCTTTTGGCTACCAGCTCTGGGCAGGGAATTCGGTTCAACGAAAAAGAAGTGCGTGCAATGGGCCGTCAGGCTGCAGGCGTGCGCGGCATTTCAATTCGTGGTGAAGGTCGCGTTGTTGGGCTTGAAGTTACAGAGCATGATTGTGAGCTGTTGTTTGCAACTTCGAATGGTTATGGAAAGCGTGTTCGTGTTAGTGACTTTAGAACAGCACACCGTGGTGGTCTTGGTGTGCGAACAATTCCTGTTAGCAAGCGAAATGGTGAAGTAATTGGAATGGTTCGTGTAAGCGAAACTGCAACGTTATTTTTGATCGATACAAATGGTAAGATAATTAGACTTGATCCTCAAGAAATTCGTACCATGCGACGTCATGCACAGGGCGTACGTCTTATAAGACTTGATAAAGCCCAGAAACTAGCCTCGGTTGTTTCTTTTGAATCTACTGATGATGACGAAGACGAAGAGCCTGGTGAAAAGCTTGAAGATATTCCAGAACCAGAAAATGGCTTAAAAGATTCGGCTGTTGTTGAAGCTGCATCTGAAGAAGTTGCTGTAGAAGAGACTGCAGAAAAAGTTGAGCCAAGCAGCATGAGTGAAGTTGCTAAAGAAATTGAGGAGAAACCGGCGAAGGAAAAAGCAAAAGTAAAAGCTGATGGTGTTGAGCCGCATCAGGCGGGATTGTTTTTTGACATTGATAATGACGACGACACTACGATTGAGATGTAATTTTATATTTTATTTGTCATCCCGGGGCAACCCAGCTACGCCGAGGCTATGCTGTGGCGAGAGCCCGGGATGACAGTTTAGGGCAAAGTTGAGCTTTGAGTGTGAAGTTTATTTTAATTTTAAATCGAATAGACGACTGTGATATCTAAATATTCAAAATTGGCCCTACACCTCACTTTGATTGATGGTGTGGGGCCCGTATGCATCGAAAAAATTTTTAATCATTGCGGTATCTTAAACTGTGATGATACAGGAGCGTGTTTAGTTGAAGACATTTATCGTTTCAGTGCGCATGATTTTGTTCATCGTGCATGGATATCTTTAGAAAAAGCTCAGCTGTGTGTCAAAGGGCTTCAAAATCAGCGTTTGTTGGAAGAAGAACTTGAGTTAATACACAACAGCCCAGGTGTGAGTATTGTTACGGTTTTTGACGATGACTATCCAGAACTACTTGCACAGATTAATAGGCCTCCAACCGTTCTTTGGGTTCAGGGAAAAAATATTGGTCTTCCTGCTCAGCGGCTTGCCGTTGTTGGGGCACGCAGGGCAACAGATTATGCACAAGACGCAATTTATCGCATTTTGCCAGAGGTTGTTTCTTCTGGATGGAACATTGTAAGCGGTGGAGCTCTTGGGGTTGATAGCCTCGCACATGAATGTGCGCTCGATTTTGGTGGCACTACCACTGTTATTTTAGGTTCTGGCATTTTGAATCTTTATCCAGTTGGAAATAAACGGTTATTTAACCGTGTTGTTGAGCAAGGTGGATCTCTTGTTTCTCCTTTTTCATTAAGATTTGCTCCGATAAAAGGTAATTTTCCTGCACGCAATCGCATTATTGCTGGATTGAGTGAAGGATGTGTTGTTGTGCAAGCTGGCAGAAAAAGTGGGGCGTTAATTACTGCCTCCTATGCTTTGGAAGAGGGGCGTGAAGTGTGGGCGGTACCAGGGAATATTGATTGTGAAATGAGCGAAGGCCCCCACAAGCTATTGAGAAATGGTGCATGTATTGCAGCGCATCCAGATGATATTTTGAGTGTTTTGCGAGGAGAATGTCCTCGTCCTGGGCAAAAAAATATTCGTGAATGTTCTGGTAAGGTTGTTCAAAAACAAGAAATTCAAGTAAATGCTTTAGATACACTAGAGGCAAAAATTCTTACACAGCTTAAGTGCGCGCAAAGTTTAGATGATTTGGTGCTAGGAACTGAGCAAAAGCCTGATGATTTGATGGAAAAACTTTTTGAGATGCAGCTTCTTGGTAAAGTTCAACAAAATTATGTTGGCATGTGGGAACGTGCATAAGAGTTGATGCCGTTTTTTGTACTTTTTATTACGACATAGTATTCTTTTATCTGAGGCGTAAAGCCTCATTGCTTATGGTAAATAAAGTTTAATTTCTAGGAGCTTGTTATGAGCGCTACTCTTTCTCTTTCGTTAGAATTGGTGAGCCTTTTAGAATGGTTGTTAAAAAACAAAAAAGAAACTATGCAGACATTTGTTAAAGAATCGGTTGAGCAGGGTCTTGTGACAGATAATTCTTTCGAAGATGCAAACCCAGAAACTATTGCTTTATATGTTCATAAAGTTGTCATGGGTCTTTTGGAATTTTTAGAAGAATCTTTAGTTGAAAAGCTTGGCGATGATGATAAGGATAATGGTGGAATTAACAAGCAATTTGCCATGACGATCGAACATCTTGACCAGAGTAGCTTTGATCCGGATGTTGTATGGCTCAGTGTTCAACAGGCAAAATCAGCACTTTTGCGTGAAGGTTCCAACGAAGCGCGTGAAGCACTTTTAAAAAAACTTCTTAAAAATTGGCATGCACATGGTGAAGAAGCTTTGTGTTGAAGTTTAAATAAAAGGCTTTAAATTTCCATTCAATTGTGTCTGTTGTTATTTGGGCTTTTAATCGAGAAAGAAATATTATTTTGAAAGATATGAAGCATATGAAGTTATGAATACTTACTTAGGAAAAGTTATGAACTCAAATTTGAAATTTAGAATTTCTGCTTATATTTTTATGATTTTTTTGTCGGTACCTGCTGGGTGTATGAATGACTTTAAAGAATTAGGCTCTAATATTATAGCTGGACTGGACACAGGACTGCTTGTTAGATGTATACCTCGACAACTGGTTTGTAAAATTTGCTCTAAATTTCGTTCTGTATTACCTCCTGAAATAAAAATTGTAAGCGCAGGTCTTATTGATATATTTTGCGCAAATACTGCTTTAAATCGGCAGATTGCATTAGAGGTTCCAAAAATGGATTATCTGGTTGTAGATTCATCCAGAAAACCAAATCCATTGTTTGTAGAAATAAATGGAAGCGTTTTTGGAACAAAAAAATGTATAAAGGGAATCTGGATTCATGAACTGAATGATGCTGTCTGGATTATGGGGACTAAAGAAAATTGGAGTGACATATATGAACTCTATACTTACTGTAAGTATCTGAAAAACGAATTTAAGGCCTTTTTTAAAAATAGCGTTTTTGAGATAGTCCAAGAGAATAATTCTAATGAGGTTGCAAAAAAATACTCAAAAATGCTTTATGCAAAACTTGTTTGTGATCGCAATGCGAAAATAATTTTATTAGGACATGGTTTTGTTAAAAAACGTAAATAGAATTACAGTCTAATTGCAAGGTCACACTTGTTTTATTTATAGAAACCAAGTGTTCTTAGCATCTCCTTAAGCTCATACATTGGTAGGCCAAGAAGAGAAGAATAAGAACCTTGGATTGATTTTAAAAATTGTTGGCCATAGCCTTCGACAATCGTTCCTCCGCATGCGTGCAGTGAGATTGGCATGATTTTAATAAATTCTTCTTCGTGTCCTTCTGGAATATGCAACTCAAGGGTTGCTTTAGTTGTCCATTGTTTGCATGCAACTGTTTGCCACTGCGTGCCGTTCCAATGTTTTTTTTCTAAGTAGCAGCCGGTTATGACGTCAACCGCCTCTTCTCGCATTGTTTTCATCATATATTTTGCATGTTGAATATCGCGTGGTTTTCCAAATATTTGACTGGTTTTGCAGGTTTGCACGAGCGTGTCGGCAGTAATAATGAAGGCATCGATAGTTTTGTCGATGCCTTCCATGTCTACGCATTTTATTTTGTCTGCGGAAAGGTGCAGAACTTGCTCTGTTGCAGAGTTTGTTTCGATTTCAGGTTCATCTGAATGCTGCTTTATGATTTTGTATGGAATGTTTGATTCTTCCAAAAGCTTGCGGCGAGTTACTGATCCTGATGCTAAGTGCAGCGTGTTCTTCATGGTTGCTTTCTTAGAGTTGATGAACCATCTTTTCGAGTCGTGCTATGCGGTCTTCAGTTGGTGGATGTGTGGAAAATAATTTAATAAAACCCTTTTTTGAAAACGGATTGATTATAAACATATTTTCTGTTGCCATCATTGCTTGTGAAGATGGTTGCACTTTTGGTCCATCTGAGATTTTTCTCAGTGCAGAAGCGAGGCCTAGGGGGTTTTGGCTTATTTTTGCGCCAGTTTCATCTGCCATAAATTCGCGAGAACGGGAGATTGCAAATTGAATAAGTGTTGCTGCAATCGGCATAAGAATTATGGTTGCAATTGCTCCAATGCCGTTGCTATTTCGGTTTTTGCCTCCAAAGATGAGTGACCATCTAAGCATGCTTGCGATGTAACCGATTGCCATCGCAATGGTTGCGGCGATTGTTGAAATAAGGATGTCGCGATTTTTAACGTGCGAAAGCTCGTGGGCCAAAACGCCTTGCAGTTCACTTTCGTCTAGCATGTTTAAAATACCTTCTGTAACAGCTACTGATGAATGCTTAGGATTTCTGCCTGTGGCAAATGCGTTAGCGATGTTGCTTGGAATTAGCCAAAGCTTTGGCTTTGGAAGGTTGGCTCTGTCGCACAGTTCCTCTACCATCTCATGTACATATTTGTACTTGTGTTCATCGAGAGGTTGTGCTGAATACATTTTGAGTACGATTTTGTCGGCAAAAAAATAGCTGCCAAAATTCATTACGAGTGCAAAAATTACGGCAAAATGTAGTCCTGTGGTTCCACCTATTGCTTGTCCTGCTACTAGCAGAAGTGCGCTTAGTGTTGTAAGAAAAATTACGGTTTTAAAACGATTCCAGAACATGGCTATCTCCTTAAGAAAAAGGGATTTGTCCAAAGTCTTAATACATTCTTATGGTCTGACGATTTAGTTAGATTGTCAAGCTGACTATTCGTTGTAGTCGAGATCCCATTCTTCGTAAGATACGTCTTGAACGTTCCCTTCAGTTGGTTCCTCTATTTTTTTGTCTGAAATTTGTTTTTGTTCGTTTTTTATTTTCAAAAGACGTTGCGCGCTACTTTTTACGTCCTGCTTCATTCTCTGGCTATCTTCTTCCAGTTGTTCATTTGTTTGTTCAAACAATTTATTCATTTGTGTTTGTAGCCTTTTGATTTTCTTTTGAAGTTTTAAAATGACGTTAACGCCAGATATGTTTACGCCAAGTTTATGGGTGAGATAAATGATTTCTTCTAGTTGGTCTACATCTTCTTCTGTAAATTGCCTAGTGTTACCGCTCGAACGATGTGGGTTAATTAGTCCCTCTTTTTCATAAAGACGAACGGTTTGTTGGTGAACACCAAACATTTCTGCGACAACAGAAATCGAGTATGCACCTTTTTTACGACGTTTCATAACTGTCTCCCACTCCCTATTTTTTTAGAACTGCAAGGAAGGCTTCTTGAGAAAGTTCAACGTTGCCAATGCGCTTCATGCGTTTTTTACCCTCTTTTTGTTTTTCCAAAAGTTTTCGTTTTCTGGTCATATCACCGCCGTAACATTTGGCAGTTACATTTTTTCTCATTGCTGAAACTGTTTCTCTGGCAATGATTTTGCCTCCGAGAGCTGCTTGAATAGCAACTTCGAATAGTTGGCGATGAATGAATTTTTTCAATTTTGATACTAGTTCTCGCCCTTCGGTATGCGATTTGTTTTTGTGCACAATCATGGAAAGTGCATCAACTTGTTTTCCGTTGAGTAAAATATTCATCTTAACCATTGATGCTGCTTGGTATTCGCTTTCTTCGTAATCAAAACTGGCATAGCCAGCGGTGACTGATTTTAATTTGTCGTAAAAATCAGTCACAATTTCAGAAAGAGGGAGTGAATACATCAATAGGGCGCGATCTTCGCTTAGGTAAGAAAGATTTGTTTGGATTCCCCGTCTTTCTTGGCATAGAGTAATTATATTTCCAAGATATTTATTTGGACTTATTATTGTTGCTTTTACGGTTGGCTCGAGTACGCGGTCGATTTGTCCTGCATCAGGAAAATTACTTGGATTGTCGACCATTAATTCGTTTCCATCGCGTAAAATTACTTTGTAGCATACAGTTGGAGCGGTTGAAATAATTGAAACATTGTATTCTTGTTGCAGCCGTTGAGTAAAAACTTCCATGTGAAGCATACCCAAAAAGCCGCAACGAAAACCGAAGCCGAGTGCTCCAGAATTTTCTTTTTCAACATGTACACTTGGGTCATTTAACGTTAATTTTTCTACGGCGTCCCTCAGGATGTCGTAATCAGAGGCGTCGACAGCATAAATCCCTGCAAAAACCATTGCTTTTGCAGGCTTAAATCCTGGAAGCGATTTGACTGGTTTGCTTGTGTGATAAAGCGTGTCGCCAATTCGGGCATCTCTAACGTCTTTCATTCCGGTGATCAGGTATCCAACTTGTCCGGTGTATAAGCACCCTGTTGGTACTGGCCCTGGGTGCATAAGACCCAGCTCAAGAACTTCGTATGATTGCTTTGAATGTGCTGAAGTGATTTTTTCACCAGATTTTAGTGAGCCGTCGATTATTTCGATCATGCATACAACGCCGCGATATTCATCAAACCAAGAATCGAACAGAAGCGCTTTAAGTGGTTTTTCTTCATTGCCACCTGGAGATGGGACATCCTCGACAATAGCTTTTAGAACATCATCAACGCCTATGCCTGTTTTGGCAGAGCACGACAAAACTTTGTTTGGCTCTATATCAAAACATTGTTGAATTTCTTCTTTTGCACGTTCTGGATCTGCATTGGGAAGATCGACTTTGTTTAGGACTGAAATAATAGTTAAATCCTGTTCGAAGGCCAGAAAAAAGTTTGCCATTGTTTGTGCTTGTACGCCTTGTGCAGCGTCGACAAGCAGCACTGCTCCTTGGCAGGCATACAATGAGCGTGAAACTTCGTAGCTAAAATCAACATGTCCTGGAGTATCAATAAGGTTAAGAAGATATGTTACACCATTGTGATCATAAAAAATTGATGCTGTTTGTGCTTTAACAGTAATACCACGTTCTTTTTCAACTTGTAGTTTGTCCAAAAATTGTTCTGCAACGATGCGCTTAGAAATAGTTCCTGTTTGTTCTAAAATGCGGTCTGCGAAGGTCGATTTGCCATGGTCGATGTGTGCAATAATCGAGAAATTGCGTATTTGTTTTACAGGAATTTTTTTTAGGTCTATTTTGTGCGACATGCGTTTTTACCTTATTTCGCTATTGACAATGTCTTTGGAAAGCTACAATGCGGATACCTTGTTCGTATAGAAACTACATTTTTTTTGGCTTGCTGAGTCCAAGCAAGTCCAGTGTTAAATTAAGTGTGTTTCTTACCAGGACAATTAGCATCAAGCGACATTTCGATTGCGGAATATCGTCTTCATTTATGATTTGGTGTCCGTTGTAGTACGAGTGGAATTGTTTTGCAAGTTCGTATGCATAAACAGATAAAAGATGTGTTTGATAGCTGTTTGCAATTGTTAATAAAACACTTCTTAGAGAACAGATTTTTTTTAGCAAATTGATTTCGTCAATATTGATGTCATGGATGTGTGGTGCTTCATTTGCTTCATCAAGCGAACCATTCATTAGGCTTGTAACGTTAGCTTTGAGTTCCTTGATGTCTAAAGCTTTTTTTAGAAGGCTGCCTGTGCGAACATAGGCATATAGAATGTAATAAACAGGGTTAGCATCACTCTTTTTAAGTGCTATATCAAGATCGAATTCAAGGTGTGCATCAGCTTTGCGGTGTAAATAAAAGAACCTTGCGACATCGCGGCCGACAGTTTTTATAACATCAGAAAGAGATTCAAAAGCACCTGAACGTTTAGACATTTTTACAAATGCTTTGCCTTTTTTCATTCTAACGAGTTGATACAAAATGACTTCTAGCTTGTCTGCATCAAATCCTAAGGCTTTCATTGTGCCTTTGAGGCGCTGAACATAACCATGATGGTCTTGTCCTAAGATATCGATGATTTTGTCAAAACCACGATCAAATTTTGTTTTGTGATAAGCAATATCTGGAGCAATGTAAGTATAGCTACCGTCGGCCTTTTTTAGTACGCGGTCTTTGTCATCGCCATACTCAGTTGCTTTAAACCAGGTTGCACCATCTTTCTCATATGCCAAATTTTTACTTGTTAGTTGTTTTATTATTTCTTCTATTGAACTGTTGTTATGAAGTGTTTCTTCCGAAAACCATTTGTCAAAACTTATACCGTATATTTCTAGATCTTTTTTGATGAGTTCAAACATTTCCTGTTTGGCATGTTTTGCAAAGAAAGAATCTGATTTTTCAATTATTGCTTTACCATATTTATTAAAGCATTTTTTTGCTGTTTCAATTAAGTAATCACCTTGGTAACCACCTTCAGGAAGTGAATATTCTTTGCCTGCGGCCTGAAAGCATCTTGCTTTTAATGATTCACCTAATTTTTTAATTTGGCTGCCTGCATCGTTGATATAAAATTCGCGGGTGACTTTATGTCCTAAAAATGTAAGGACTTTTGAAAGTGTGTCTCCGATGATTGCGTTTCGGCCATGTGCCAGATGTAGCGGTCCTGTTGGGTTTGCACTTACAAATTCAACCAAATAATTATATTTTTTTCCTTCTGGAAATAGATGGAAACAATGTCTAGGATGCGCAATTAGCTCGTGGGCTGTTGTGTGCCAAGTTTCTGGTGTCAAAGTAATATTTACAAATCCAGGACCAGCAATCGTGACATCTTTGATGTGGGCTGAAATAGGGTTTTGATGTCCCTTGATCTCTGCAGATTTAAGTGTAGTGATAATGCGTTCGGCAACTTGTCTGGGAGATGTTTTGAGAGGTTTTGCCAAGATCATAGCTGCATTGCAACTAAAATCACCAAATACATCTGGGCCATCTGTGTTGAGGGTTACTGTCACATTTTTTAATTGTTCTGCTCCCATCTCGAGAGCTTCGCCAATTACTGTGACAATATGCTCACGCAAATACGCGATGCTGTTCATTCACATTCCCCTGAATTTACATATACCAAATATCAGCCCGATGCCGCATTGTATGCCTCGGTGATGTGAAAATTTTAGCAGTAAAGTATGATTTTGGAAAATTTGGTGTTGACTGCCTTGTTAAAACTGCCAATTGACAGCTGCTCCAGCAGAACCTCGGCTCATTTTTGTATCTGGACAGGCCTCTAAGCAAATTGGGTAGTGGTACGAAAATTCGATTTTTGGATGAACCACACGGCCAACCATAATTTTGGGTTCAATTGTCAACATTGCATGTATGGAATGTTGGTTCCAAGCTTCAAGTTGTTTGTCTGTTTCGATAATGCCATCTTGGAATACTTCCTTGGCTAGTTCTTTCTTTGTCATCTGGTATAAGGTTTGTTCTTTTGAGTGGTAAGAGTAGCCAGCAAGAAGATTGAGCCCAAATTTGTCGATTCCACCTTTAACGTAAGTTCCAACTTTCCATGATGATCCAAGGTCAACTTTTACTTCACCTTGTTTAAGCATAAACGGACCGGACTGATCTTTGTCTGTTTTCAGCTTCATAAATCGTGTTTGTCTAAAAAATGTTTCTGTATCACCAATGGCGCCCAGAACAAAATAGGGAGAAAGTTCAAATTCGACATTTGCATGGCCTTTAACTCCCCAATGGCCGTTGTTTCCAAGTGGGAGCGAGAATAAGTGCTCTTCTTGCGGTTGGTTTATGGTTGAAGTTGGAAGCATTAGGGCTACCTTCATTGTTCCCGATGTTCTGTGGATAAAGTAGTTTTCATGGAAGTGACTTGCCTGCCAGCCTGCGCCTAGAACAATGTCCGAAATTCCATCGGCTCGAAATGCTGTTGT
>DAOVOC010000028.1 GCA_030629865.1 bacterium | reverse complement strand
GTTGCATAAGCAGTTGAAGTTATCACCCGGAACGATATGTGCGTATACACTTAGCCATGATAAAAAAACAATACGTGCTGTTCATATACAATTTCTACCACTTTTTGCGGCTCGAGATAACCTGAATTGGTTACACAGTTTTTTATGCTTTGTAGAAAACACTTTGCCTTGTGAAGACTCTTCAGATCAGGTGTTTTTTATTGTTCGAAATGCTTTGTGTTTATTATCTGATCCGGTTTTGATGCATAATTATGATTTTATTGTTCGGTATGCAATTCTAGGACGGTTTTTGACTATGATTGGTATTTGTGGGGGAGCTGCGATAGAAACGTTGTGTCACTTTTTTGACACACTGACTTTGCTGCTCGTTGACCCAAGAGATTTGTGCAGAGTAGAATTTGCCAGAACGGCAAAGAATGAATTTTACAGCATTATTTCGACCGTACGGCCGCATATGCTGGAAGCCATTTTAAATTATACCCATGCCGATGCAGATTCTGTTTCAAGGTTGGGAAACGCTTTATGTGGGGAGATTAACGATGATGTCCAAGAAAAACAATTTGTTTCATAGCATGGTATTAACTTGTTTGCTTTTGCTTTTTACGACTTCTTGTTATGGCTTTCTAGATCCATTTGCGGAAGTGAAAAAGCTTAGCAGTGGCAAATTAACAGATGTTGTTTTTTCTGCTGATATTACAGAAAGCCGGCAGAGTTTGATTAGTAACGTTAAGATTGAGCTTGATAATTTAAAAAAAGAAATGTTTGAACAGTTAGAGCGTATTGATGCTCGAAGCAAAGTTTTTGAAAGCACTTTAAAAGACAAGGTTAAAACGCTTGATAAAAAGCGTTTTCCAAATAGAGCGGAAGCCCTTAATCGTCGCGCTATGGTTATCAAGGATGCTATGCAGGCGCTTATCAAGCAGGAAGAAGCATGGAAGCTATTTAAAAACCGCTATGAAGAATATCTTGGATATCTTGAGGCTACAGATGAATCCGAAATTCTAAAAAAAAGATTTACACCGCTTACAGGGACTCTTAAGGAACTTAACGAAGTAGAAGAGGCGGTTGCTCAAAAACAAGAAGAGCTAGGCGTTATTTATTCTTCACGAAAAAGTCTACAAAATCAGGAACGAGCAGAGCAAGATCGTCTTAGTGCTTTAAAGCAGGATTTGGTTTTAAAAAAAGATGCGCATGTTCGTGTTCAGAGTGCATTTGATACTGTTGTTGAAATTGGCGAGTCTGAAGAAGATTCTAAAAATGAATTAGGGCTTAAACTTGATATTGCAAGATATGAAAAAGAGCTTGTTGAAGAAAAAGTGGCTATTTCTTCAATTAAACTCAAAGAATTTAGGGTTGCCGCTAAGCTTTCTGATAGCAGGCATACAAGAGCGACTTACTCTTATAAGATGCTCAATTCAGTTTTGGATGAGGTTAAAGACAATTTACGTGTTGAAGCTGACGATGTAAGGCGCGCTAGAGAGGCTTGGCAACGGAAATCAAAAGTTGCTGGAAAAGAAAAGGATCTGCTTGGTAAACAAATTAATGAATTGCGTGAAAAGCGAACTGTATTGTTTGCAAAACTATCAGCATTTCGTGACGAATTAACTTCATTGCAAGAAAAAAATGTAGAGTATAACGAAGACCAGCCTGATGTTAAGAAATCTGCAGAACGCAATGCTGAAATATATGTTGTTAGATCCAAAATTTTAGATCTTGAATACCAAATTAATGTAATTGATCGAACAATTACATTGGTTGAGCGTAAGGTTGAAGTTTCCGAATTTGCAGAGCGTAGAGAATTATTGTTTTTTAAAGCGCTGGAAATTCGTTACAAGCTGCGGGGTGATGAAGCGGCAGTATCCCATCTTATTGATGAACTTGAACAGTGGCAGAGTAATTTGGAATCCGAGCAACTGCATACAGAAAATTATCGCTTGAGTGCAGCGCGCTTTATTGAACAAAGAAACTTGAAGAGTTGGGAAGTCAAAAAACTGATAGAAGAAATTGCAGCAAAAAAAGAGGATGTTTTTAGTCGTGAAAGATTTGGTAGTTTTGCTCGCTACAAAACGGCCATAGATATTTTAGAATCTGTTCGTGATGCTCAGGAAGAATCAAAACTGAACGCAGAATTTTTGGCGGTTATTTCAGAACTTGACTCAAAAGAAAAGTATTTACTAAATCAAGTGAAACTTCTTATGCGTGAATTTAGGGCAAAGCGTCGAGAAGTTAATATTTGGAAGCGAGCGCCTCATGCGATTTCGATAGACCACTCCTTTATTGCTTTTAGGGCTGCAGAAAAATTCTTTAGCCGGCTTTTTTGGGATACGCCGAATTATCTTCTTTCTCCTAGGGCATTTTGGCATGCTGCCACATCAATATCATTAGCGTGGATATTAGGATTATTTTTGTATCTGATAGGTTTTGGTTTCTTGTTTCTTGTTGTACGGCGCCTTGTTCGTGAGTTGGGTAAACATATTGCTTACATGACATCTGTTCAACATGGAAGAACAATGCTTTTTTATTTGTTACTTACATCCAGCATAATTGAATTTATAGGAAATTATTTTGGACATATTTTTACTTGGTTTTTTCTTCATCTTTCTATTAGTTCAAACATGACGATTTGGGTGTTTTCTTTTGTCGTATTGCCGCCATACTTCAAAGCTCTCTTTTATTTAGTATCAATACCTCTATTTATTTTGTATTCCAAACGCTTACTTGAGAGCTTAGGGACGTTAAATCAGCGTCTCAGCTATCTTTTTTTTAACGAAGCGTCACAAAGCGAGGCGATGCGGTTAATCGCTTCTGCGCTTTATTCTGGGTCGGTCTTGTTGCCATTTAGAACGGCTTTTTTACACTATGGTCCGACCGGGTCACAATTTGCTTCGATTTTGCTAGCAGCATACACTCTTATTTTGCTGGTTGTTGTTCTACTCTTCTTTAATAAAGACGATATTTTAAGTTTGCTGCCTAGGCGAGGGCCGATTTTTGGATGGCTAAAACAACAAATTGAGCGATTTTATTATCCAACATTCTTTTCCTTTGTTGGGCTTTTAATTATTGCGAATCCATATATTGGGTATTCAAATTTAGCGTGGTTTTTGGCATTTGCAGTTCCTACTTCTATTTTTCTTATTGTCGGATTTTTTGCAGTTCATCACTATGTACGCGAATATTCACTATTTATTTTTATAAAAGAAGGTGATGAGGGAGCTGAGGATCGTTTTGACCATGCAAAAATGCTGTATGGTTTTTTTGTGGTTTTAACATTTTTAATGACCGTTTCAATGTGCTTTTTGGTTCTTTCTAGAATTTGGGGTGCACCATATACAGGTCCGCAGTTATGGGAAATGATTTCGCAAGAATGGGTAATTCCTCTAAAAACAGGTGAGAAGTTTGGCTTGGTTCAATTTTTGATTTTCTTTATGTTTATGATGGCTGGTTACCTTATTTCATCATTATTTAAAAAAATGCTTTTGGGTCAATTATTTGAAGTGTTTAGAATTGAGTCTGGAGCTCAAAATACGATTGCTCGAATTGCGCAGTACGTAATCATAATGGTCTTTACTACATTGGGTCTTGCTGTGGTAAACCTGAGTGCTTATGTTGTGTATGCTCTTGGTCTTTTATTACTTGGTGTTGGTTTGGGTATCAAAGATCAGTTGGCAGATATTTTTGCAGGCATTTTAATTTTGCTTGAGCGGCATATAGAGATTGGGCACTATGTAAATACCGATACAGCAGAGGGAACTGTTCATTCAATATCTCTTCGTTCAACAGTTATTCGAACTGCAAGAAACTTTTTTATTGTTATTCCGAACAGAAGCTTGATTGCCAAGCCAATTGTAAACTGGGGCCGTGGGCGCGTTGCTGTTGGCATGGAAATAAAAGTTAATGTTGCATATGGAACGGATATAGAGCTCATTCGCAGCATTATGCGTGAGGTTTTGTATAGCCATCCTCTTATTTTGCGTGTTCCTTCGGTTGTAGTGCGCTTGGAGGAATTTGAAGAGTCAGGAATGCAGATCTTTTCTAGATCATACATAAGTGCACGCAAGGTGCGAGAAATGTGGGCAATCGCTAGTGATGTGCGTACCGCAATTTTGAAAATGTTTAAGCAACACAAAATACATATTCCTTTTCCTCAGCATGTTGTGCATATGGTTGATGATCGCTATGGAGTGGGTGGCAATCTATCGATTAAATTTGACGAAAATGCAGCGTCTCCGCAGGGCGTTCAGGAACAAAAATAGATTAATCTGAAAACAAATGTAGTTTGATAAACAAAATCGGCCCCGAGATTTCGGGGCCGACAAGCGTTGTTATGTGTTTTTTTATTTTTTCAGATACTTTTTGAAAAAATCGGTGAAAACCTTTGGTAGTGGTGTGAACTTAAGTTCATACAATCCATAAATAATCAAAACTGCACCGAGCATGGCAAATGCGATGTGTAGAAAAACACGGTAGGTGTTAAGTACTAAAAAAAGTCCGACGACGCACAATGCACCGCCTTTTAGTAATCGCATATTTTTTTTGCCCCATTCCATTGAGCAGTCTAGAAGACTTGTTTCCTTTGTTTTACCTTTTTCTTTTTCTTCAGCCATCCTCTTCTCCTTCTCATCAGTTGGTTTATCTGAAGTTCTTAGGAAAAAAGTGTAGCATAAAAGAAGTGGCGTCCCCAAGGGGATTCGAACCCCTGTTGCAGGAATGAAAATCCTGTGTCCTGACCGACTAGACGATGGGGACTTTGACATGATGGTGAGCCGCGTAGGGCTCGAACCTACGACCCACAGCTTAAAAGGCTGTTGCTCTACCAACTGAGCTAGCGGCTCGCTACACCATCGACTTGAATTGTACAGATCAATACGTTTTGTTGTCAAGTTGAAAGTTCTGCTTTGCCAATGTTTTATTAAAAATAAAACATTTAAGCTGTGTAAAACATTATGCTTAAGTGGTTGCGTAGAGAATTGTAGGTTGTAAGGAACAAAGCCCTAGTGTTAATAAGACTATGTTGAGAGTTTAGTTAACTTCCCAAAATCAGGCTTGCAATACTGCAGTACATTAAGGTTCCTATAATATCCATCAGCGTGGAAAGAAAAGGTGCTGCTGAGTGTGCCGGATCGATGCCAAGATAATGTAAACCCAATGGAATTATTGTTCCTAAAAGTATTGAAATGACCACAACACAAAATAGTGAAAGGCAGATGGTTATCATTGTGAGCGGATCGCTATTTGTCATAGCTACTCTCAAGAATCCAAATACAATCATAACTAAGCCAATTGAAATTGCAGTGCCAAATTCTTTAATAATGACTGAAAAAATGTTTTTTTTGTTAATTTCGCCTGTTACGAGGCCGCGTACAACCAGTGTTGCCGACTGGTTTCCTGCATTTCCACCGGTTCCGATTAGCATTGTTAAAAAGAAAAATAAAACGGTGTGACTTTGCAGAAGTGTTTGATATGTAGACATAACGGTTCCAGAAATACTTTGAAAGATTAAAAGTGGTGCAAGCCACATACTTCGTTGGACAATCAGTTTCCAGAAAGAGCGTTCATGGTACGGTTTTTCCGTTGGTGTTAATCCTGACATTTTGTAGGAATCTTCTTCCATTTCTTCTTCGGCAACTTCAATTACACTACTTGCAGTAATAATTCCAAGGAAGTGATTTTTGTTGTCAACAACGGGGATTGAAGGAAGTTCATATTGTTTAATAAGCTGAATTACATATTCCTGGTCATCGTGGGCATTTGCGTATGCTTCAACCTTTTGAGTTAGATAGCTGAGTGGCGTTTCTGGTTTGTTAAGTACCAGATCACTCATTTCTATATATCCGGCTAAACATAGATCTTTGTCTTTAACATAGATGCGGGGACGTGTTTCAAATCCTTTCCCCAGTCTTTGCATGAGAGTAATACATTTTCCGACGGTAAATTCTTTTTGTAGTGTTAAGACATCACTGTTAACAAGCCGGCCAGCCGTTTCGGGTTTGCAGTTTAGAGATGCAATGATTGCTTGACGACGTTTTTTTTGGGTGAGTTTAAGGTATTTTTCGAGTTTATGATTTGACATATGATCAAAAAGATTGACCAAAATGTTTGCTGGAATTTTTTGTAAAATTTTCCCTACTTTTTCTGCCCCAAGGGCCCCAACGATTATGAGCTGTGTTTTTGTCGAAAATTCTTCAAAAACAGCAATCTGAATTTTGGCTGGCAAAAGCTCGAATAATTTAAGTCTTAGATGCCAGCTTACTTCTTCGAGTGATAGTGTTATATCAACAGGATGTTGTTTTAAAAGCTTTGTCCAAGTGGAATGGCTTTTGCCTTCTGATAGCAGTTTTAGAATCTCTTCGGCTGCGTCTTGTATTTGGACAACAAATTCTTCGAAATGCTTCATCCATGGGCCCTTCGATAGTTTTCAGCCTGTAGGCATGTATTACTCGAATAAAAAGCGCAGTGAGTTTCAGCATAACAAAGTTAATATTTAAGTCGCCTACCTCTTAAAATGTTGAATTCTAGGATACAATTAATACTCGTTCTTACCAGTGCTAAAGGTTTTTTTGAGTGGAATTGGGAATTTTGAAAACAGAGACTCTTTTTTTTAGAGAAAACGCTTCTGTGCGGCTTGACCGTTTTCTTGTTGAATCTTTTCCTGCATATTCTCGTTCCTATTTCCAGCGTCTTGTTGATGGTGGGCTTGTTTTAGTCGATGAAGTTGTTGCAGTTAAAAGTGGTAAAAAACTTAAAAATGGAAATCAGATTATAGTCCAATTTGCCGCGCCCAGGGAAATTGATTTAACGCCACACAAGGTTGATTTCGAAATAGTTGATGTGCAACCAGATTTTGTTGTCATCAATAAACCTGCAGGGCTCATGGTTCATCCGGCAGAATCTGCACCAGATGAAATAACGCTTGTACACGGCCTTTTGCATAAGTTTAAAGAGCTGGCTAGATTTGGTGAATCGGACCGTCCAGGCATTGTGCATCGGCTAGATAAAGACACTTCCGGATTACTGATTGTTGCCAGAAGCGAGCAGGCGAGAGCTAACTTATCGCAAATGTTTAAGGATCGTAAGGTTAAAAAGTTTTATAAAGCATTTGTTCATGGGCATCCTGAGCGTGAGGGCAAGGTAAATGTTGCCATTGGTCGCCATCCAGTAAATCGACGCAAAATGATGTGCAACGGTATGGCAATGCGTAGTGCTTTAACTTTTTTTTCTGTTGACAAGTATTTTGAAAAGCATGCTTTGGTAGATGTTAATATCATTACCGGGCGTACGCATCAAATTCGTGTTCACATGGCTTGGCTGGGACATCCCATAGTCGGTGATGCCATTTATGGCCAATCATCAAAACAACTTATCAATCGCCAAGCGCTTCATGCATACAAATGCGAATTTGAGTACAAAGGCCGCGAATATTCGTATGAAGCTGGGATGCCAGAAGATATTAAGAAGTTACAGATTTTGTTTGGTTTATCGACTTGAAATGATCAGATATTTTCGTTTCAATTCTTTCGCCAGTTCCCATTTTTCTTGTTCGGTATATTGCTTGGCAGACGCTTCTGCTGGCTTTAATTCAGCCATAGCAAGCAATAAGAGGGATAAAAGAATAGGCTTTTTTCATACATATACTCTTATTTCTTCGGTATTAATGCAATTGTTTTTTGCTTCGATACTTTTTTGTGCTTTTTAATTTCTTTTTTAATCGCAGATACGGCCAGTTGTGCTTGAGCAAAGGAGGTGTCGAATATTTTGAATATTTCTTCTGGCAAGATTTTTAGTTTAGCTTCTTTTGTCATTGAATCAATTCGGTTAAAGGTCTTTATATCCCTTACAAAGCCTATAAAATATGGAATAAGTGCTCCAAATAGAGGAGCCTCTAGTAAAAGCATAAAGCAAAAGATTTCTCCTCGTGTTCCCCATTGTAAATTTATACCGCTAACATTATTGGTTGCAGATTTTTTACCTGCTGAGTGTGCAATTTTTGTTACCAATAATGCGTTTATTGCAAGTGCAACTGAGGCTCCTATAAATCCACCAGCGAGGGAACCACTTCTTGTTGGAAAGAGATTTTCAATGCATTCCCATTTTTCACATTCGGTGAGTTTAACAGCCGATTCTACTGGCTTTAATTCAGCCATAGCAAGCAATAGAAGTGGTAGAAGAATGAACTTTTTCATATTTTTTCCTGTTTTTTAAAATAAATACAGCGGCAGATTGTGATAGAGTAAACATTTTAATTAGTAATGTTAAATAAGTATTAAAAACAGTGCTTTTTAGTTGTTTTTTATGTCTAAGTCCGAATCTTTTGTAAACATCTCTTTTACGATTGAGACTAAAGATCTGATGTTGGTCCAATCTTCCTGGGGAACAGATTGGTGTTTTAGACGGCTGAATTCGGTGCAAAATTTTAAAAGCATAACTTTGTCATCAATAACGGTGGCGTTTTCGCGGTTTTTTCTATTTGCTGCCACAGTCCAATTAAAAGATCCAGACCAGACAATGTTGTCGATGATGGCGAATTTATTATGCATAATCGGTGCATTATTCCACGTTTTGGTTAAATCTCGTGTCAGTTTTTTCTTTTTATCAGTCGAAGACCACGAAGGAACAGAAAACACGCGCACATTAACTCCGGCTTCAGTGAGCATATGAGCCTTGCCATACATGCTTTCTTGCGTTATTGCATCGGTGACAATTTGAACGTCAATACCGCGATTTTTAGCTTCTATAAGTGCATTTGCAATTCGTTTGTCGGTTATCATATAGACCGCGGCCCAAATTTTATGTTCAGCCTCTTTAATTTTAGTAATTAATTTTTCGGTCAAATGGTCTTCGGGAGAGAAAAACACCTGTATCGATGTTGTTGTCGAAGAAAAGACTGAAACGATGGGGGTTGCGACAGCGATAATGAGTAAGGATAGATAGAGAGTCCGTTGTTTCATATTTTTATACCTGCCATGAATTTAATTGGAGTTGAACATCATTCCTTTCAAAGAACTACTTTGTTGAACAAGGGTTTAGTGAAATTCTGTATGAAAGAATCTTTAATATGATTTTTTATGTCACTCCGGGCTCTTGCCACAGCATAGCCTCGGCGTAGCTGGGTTGACCCGGAGTCCAGAGGTACTTTATAGGAATTATTAACTTTGAAGTTTGAATTTTTTTTGTTTTCGTAGTGCTACTGGATCCCGGATCAAGTCCGGGATGACAACTAGTCGTCTCTGGATGACAACTAGTCGTCTCTGGATGACAACTTGGGGTTTTGTGATAACAGTTGGGTGGCTTAGTCTGACAAGTTGATTTTGTTTTACGTTAT
>DAOVOC010000076.1 GCA_030629865.1 bacterium | reverse complement strand
AGATAAGAAAGATGCTTCGCGTCACCGGAAGTAGCCACTTTTAGCATTTCTGCAAGACCCAGTGTGATTTTTGTACGAGAGGGTGTGGCATCAAGTTTTTCAAGCTTGGCAGCAACTTCGGCAAATTTCATAGAAAATCTCTCCAAGCGCCATTTAATTGTTTTGATAATAAAGGCATTGTACCATGAACAAAATTTTAGCTGTACAGCTGTAGAAAGCAAAAACCATGCTTCAAATAAAAAAACTTTCAATACTTTTTTTGATCATGACTGCAAATGCAACACTATATCCTGTAGCTAAAAAAAAGAACGCTCTACTTTGGATATGGCTTTCTGGAATCGGAATATCTGTTGTTGGAATTAGTTCAATAATACTACTGACCAACAAAGTAAAACCACATGAAGAAGATTTGAAAGCTGAAAATAATATTAGTACGCAATCTTTTAAACACCACACACTAGAAAGACCCAAAATTACAAAAAGACGCAAGAAACCAACTATCAAGCCTTTTTAAAATTTCGCCGATGCCGCAACATAATCCAAATAGCAGAAAACACCAAAAGACCAAAGCTGCTCCAAGAAAACGAAGCAACAAAGCTATAAAAAATCGGCAAAATCGCCACACTCGATACTGAAGCAACATCAACACGGCGAAACAACGCTGTAAAAAACATCATAGAAATAATAAAAAAAGTCGCAACATGCCACGAGAACAAAATTAATAAAATACCCAAAAACGTTGAAACGCCCTTGCCACCGCCAAACCGCAAAAATGGAGAAAAGCCATTCCCAATGAGTAAAAAGGCTGCAGAAATTATTAAAAAAAGAGGAAGAGATCCCGGATCGAGTTCGGGATGACAACTTGTGATACCGGGATGACAACTTAGGGGTCCAAAATTGCAACTTAGGGGTCCAAAATTGCAACTTAGAAACCCTGAATGACAAGTGAAATAAATTAATATTTTTTTTATTACAAAGAGAGCCAACGCCGCTTTACCCGCATCCAAAGCCAAAATCAAAAAAAAATGCCACTTATGCTTTGTAAGACGAGCAACGTTTGTGGCACCAATATTGCCAGAACCACCAGCAGTAATATCGAGATTATAAAACAATTTGGCAAACCAATATCCAGTAGGAATCGCACCAATGATGTATGAGAATAGAAGTAAAAGTAAGGTATAGATCGACATGAGGACATCCAGATAAGTTAAAGGTTTTTATGAGATATTTTTAATCCAAACTCCATCCATTGTCATCCTCGGGCACCGCCCCGGGGATCCAGGCCAGACATATTGTTCTCAAATTAAACTATCAGAGGTCAAAACTTGGTAGAGACCTTTTAATTTTTATTTTTTAATCAAAGCTCATTGGCCTGGATCATCCGATCAAGTCGGATGATGACAACTAGGGAATGTAAACAAGATAAAGACCTATTTATTATTGAGTACCAATAATATCCCCATACAAGTCCTTCCAATCAGGATTCTTTTTGCTAATCAAATCGATCTTCCAAGACCTGAGCCACTTTTTAAGCATCTTTTCACGACGTATTGCTTGATACATATTATTTTCATATACCTCGTAATACACCAAACACTTTGTTTCATATTGTTTGCTAAAACTATCCATTTTTCCATTTTTATGCTGGAAAACTCTTTTAACCAAATTGGAAGTAACACCGATATACAATGTACCCTTTTTGCGATTAGCCATTATGTAAACATAACCAGTTTTCATTTTCACCACTTAATATCACTTGTCCAAAGGAAACGGCCGGCTTAAAACCGGCCGTCTTTTTTACATGGTAGCGGCGCAGGGACTCGAACCCCGGACCTACGGATTATGATTCCGTCGCTCTAACCAGCTGAGCTACGCCGCCATCTTAAAATCTTTAAATGCCGACTCTTCTTATTTTGAGTACATCTGTAACAAAGTCAAACAACGCTTTTAAGAAGTAAACGCCAGCAATTACGGTAGAAACAACACCAACCATTAAGGTTACAGCAAAACCGCGGATTGCAGGCCCACCAAGCCAAAAAAGCACAATGCCTGATATAAAAGTTGTAATGTTTGAATCCAAAATAACTTTCATGGCTCCATTAAAACCTTCATCTACAGCAACTTTAAACGCAAGGCCCTTAAGTAGCTCTTCTCTAATTCTTTCGTAAATCAAAATCGAAGCATCAATAGCCATACCAACTGTTAAAACCATTCCAGCGATACCAGGCAATGTTAATGTTGCTTTAAAATATGAAAGCGCAAGAAGCAGAACAAACAGATTGTAAATCAAGGCGGTAAATGCCAGTAGCCCAGAAACTTTGTAGTAAAGAAGACTAAAAACGAACAGAAGAGCAAGCGCAACAAGACAAGCCACAAACCCCTGCTTAACCGAATCTTGCCCAAGCGACGCACCAACACGACTTTCTTGTTCAATCTTAAGTGGTGCCTGAAGCGCTCCTGAACGAAGCAGAGCAGAAATTTTTACAGCTTCTTGTTGCTGCATGCCAGTAATATTACCACCTCTTCCAGCAATTTCTTCTTGAATGCGTGGTGAAGAAACAACATGACCATCCATGATGATCGCTATGCTTCGACCAACATTGCGACGTGTTAGATCACGAAACTCACGACCACCTTCACTGTCTAATTTGAAATCAACGGCCGGACGGCCTGTTTGATCATATCCAAGGCGAGCGTCAGTAATGCGATTGCCAACCATGTCAGGAAATACAGAAACTACAAACCACTGGCCTTCTTCTTCATCTGCACCTTTTTCTGGCACAAGCATTTTGTCTGGAGGAAGAATGCCATCGTAAGCATCCAAAAGGCTTTCTCGATAACCCTGTTTTTCTACAACTTTAAATTCAAGACGTGCAGCACGTATAATCATCGCTTTGATTTCATCAACATCATCAACACCAGGAAGCTGTACTACAACATTGGCTTTCCCATGCCTGTTAACAGAAAGACCACGAACATTAACTGTATCAAGACGTGTTCTTAAAACATGAACGGCCTGATCTACAGCACTTGCCTGAATTCGAGCTTCTTCGCCAGCAGAAAGTAAAACGGTCAAAATATCTTCATTACGCTTGCACCCAAATTCAGGATACTTTGTTCGCATCACATCATACGCTTTAGAAGCAGCTTGAGAACTGCTAAATCTGAGAACGAGATTTTTTGGATTCAATTCTTTTGTCACAGGAAGTGGAGTGCGAGTTCTTTTGAATGCTCTTTCGAATGTTTTACTGCTTTCTGCAAGTCTGTTTTCAATCGCTTTTTCTACATCAACCTTTAGAACCAACCTGGTTCCACCCTGCAGATCAATACCAAGCGTTAAATTTGGCATGCTTACAGAATTAAAAAAACGCTCGAAGAATGGACCTTCTGTGCCCATCTTTGAAGAATCAAAATTGAACAAAAAATAAGAACCAGCGACTGCTGCTAATAACCAAAGAACAAATCTTGACCTCAAAGGATGTACTGCACCCAAATTCATCGAATTCCCCTCACGAATAATAATATTGGAGCTAACATCACAGGACATCTGGTGCCGAGGGGGGGACTCGAACCCCCATGAGATTTCTCCCGCTGCCCCCTTAAAGCAGTGCGTCTACCAATTCCGCCACCTCGGCGCTCCATTTCGTCAGATAATGCATCGAAAAGTTACCAGAATCCTGAAATGTTGGCAAAGGGTTTCTTTCCGGTTTCAAAAAAAACTTTTTCACCTCATCCTTGGCAGCCGTGGCGCTTTAGGTAGTGCTGGCACTTTTCTCTGCAAAGCAACAGGCCGCCTTACGGCGCTGACAGGCGATTTTCGTTGCTTTCGAGTTATAACAGGCATTTTCACGGCAGGGTTTTTTACAGGCATTTTTTGCATAGCCGGCCCACCAGTCCCCGATTGAGGCTTAAGAGAAATTTTAGGACCATCTGCTGAAATTTTCATTATTTTTGCAACAATATCTTTATCATCATCTTTTTGTTCGGCTTTATATTCCACATAAGCCCGTTCAACATAAACATACAAAACCCCGGCAACCTTACGAATTGCTAACCAAAGATTCTGCAATGCACCTGTAAGCCCCTTTGTTTTTTCGGCCTCTTGCAGTTTAGTTTTTTGAATTGTCGCCCCACTTTTTACCATCATGGCAAATGTGCCAAAAGCGTCTTTTGCTCCACGAAAAGCCATAACTACTATATCTGCTAGAATGTCCATAAATGTTCCAACGCGGCCACGCGTACCCAGGCGAGGCGTACCGTCAGGCCGTTTCTCCATAACCCGACTAAGTGATGACGCAAGCGTTTTCCCCTCTTTTTTGGCCAAAGCTTCTTCAATCTTTCCTATTTCATCGACATCTTTGCGCAATTTTTCCGCACGGCTTCCAAGTTCACTTGCCACTCCCTGAGCTTTCTGAACACTTTCTTCGATCTGGGTTGCCAAAAGATCAAATTCTTTTGTACTGCTCCCAGAAAGCCCGTCAAACTCACCTTGAGCACTCTTCCAAAAAGATTTAATTTTATCAAAATGCACCTGTGCTTGAGCAGCATCTCGTGCATGAGGAATATCGTTTCGGTGCCTGCCGCCCTTACCTAAAAAACCTGAAAGGTTAGAAGTTCTTTCTCGCATTTTGAGCAATTTTTCTCGCATCGTATCTT
>DAOVOC010000085.1 GCA_030629865.1 bacterium | reverse complement strand
TTTTATATAAAATTTTTGAAGCACCGCGCTTAAAATCTGACGTTGATATTACTGACATGACTCCAACACCTCATTAATCGCCACAAGCTACAGAGAAACGAAGCTTATAATAAAACAACCACCGGCAAATGGCAATTTATCCCCTTGAAAACGGGTTTTTTCACAATTTTTTATTCCATTTATCCAAAAAAGTACCTTCAGAAGAAATTTCAGCAATAGATTTACGAGAAGATGTTAACTTTTCTAAGAGCCCCTGGCGCGGCCAACCAGCCACCATCATCACGGGAATATCAAAGTCAGAAGGAATACTTAAGGACTTGCGTACCACGTCTTCGTTAAACCCACCAAGCGCACAAGCACTAAGCCCAAGCTCCGTTGCCTGAAGCGATAAATTTTGACACGCCCCGCCACAATCAAACCAATGATGGCGAGCAACTTTATGTTTGTAATCCAAAAACTTTTTTGCAAGAACAATAAAAATCACGCCCCCTTTTGAAACCCACTTTCTGTTACCCTCTTTAAGAAACTCCAAAAACGTTTTCCATTTCTCCGTATCCCTCAATGCATAAATAATTCGCCACGGCTGATCGTTAAATGAAGATGGCGCCCACCGCATAGCTTCTAACAATACTTCCAATTCTTCTTTTGTTATTTGCTCACCAGAAAGCAACCGGACAGAACGCCTTTGCTTTGCCAGATCAATAAATGATTTCACAATTAACCTCTTGCTAACGAATGTCTTTATACAAAAATATCAAAAATTCGGACAGGATTCCACCTTGAAACAAGGCCATCTGCCTCTTTGTCGCTGATCCAACGACGTTCTTTAATCATGCACTCAAATTGTTTAATAATTCGCAAAGTATTCCACTTGCCAGGGAATCGTTCTGCACCACGATAGTGGAAAAGAAAACAAGGAATATTGAGTTCACCACATGCATTACCAACACTTTGCAAACGTTTTATAACATCATCAAAAAAAATCACTTTACTTGGCTTAAAACCAAAATTTTCGATGAAAGCTTTCAGAATAGATCCTTTATCTTGACGGTTGGTACACAAAATACCTTTATATAGCATAGGAAAAGATTCTTGATAATCTGCCAAGGAATCAAATAGTCCATCTTTAAATTTCTGATTAAATGTATCAAAAACTTTGTATTTAAAACTTTTACTAAAAGTTATTCCTATATTCTTCAACGTATTAAAACGTAACTCAGGAATGTTTTTAATAACTCCAAAGCGGCCAGTCTTAAGCGCTGTTAACCCCAAAACAGGAACGCCTCGACTACAAAGTTGATTTATTGTTTTAGCAACCTCAGGCTCAATTAGTTTTCTTTTTACCTGCAGATGTATCAAACTCATAATTTCACGCCTAAATGTCAGATCTTTGATCGATTCGAATTTCCACATAAGGAATTTAAAAAACCATATAGGAAACTTTTTCCACTTAGGAAAATAATCTTCTGCAGTCATAATCGTTTCATCAACATCAAACAAAATAAGAGTCTTTTCATCAGCAGCATCAAATTCTTTTGAAACTTTCTTGAACGAAAAAATCTCTTGAATTGGATACTTTAGAGATTCTTTCTTATTCCAAAAAGACCATGCACCAAGACCACAAACGCCAACAAAAACTAAACCAATTATCTTTATTGACATTTTCTTCACAGTCATGGCCTTCAACTATGAAGCGGAAACGCTTGGCACAACTTGATCACCTCTTTTTTAATCGTTTCAAGCTTTTCAGCATCATCTTGCTTTTCGATGGCACTACAAATGAGTTTTGCAACCTTTACAGATTCATCTTGACCAAAGCCTCTAGTCGTAATAGCCGGTGTTCCAATACGAATTCCACTTGGCGTCATCGGTTTTGCTGTGTCAAACGGAATCATATTGCGATTTAGTGTGATACCCAAATTTTCCAAAAGTTCTTCGACAATTTTTCCATGCAAGTCAGGTTTTTTGCTAGTTACATCAACTAAAAACAAATGGTTGTCGGTACCGCCAGAAATAATTCGATAGCCATCGTTTTTAAAAACTTCGGCCATGGCGACGGCATTTTTAACAACCTGCTTTTGGTAGTCGGCAAAACTTGACTGCAAAGCTTCTTCAAACGCGATAGCCTTACCCGCAATTAAATGAACTAGTGGACCACCCTGTGTTCCAGGCATAACAGCTCTGTCGATCGCAGCAGCATGTTTTTCTTTGCATAAAATCAAGCCACCGCGCGGACCACGCAGCGTTTTGTGCGTAGTACTGGTAACAAAATCAGCATATGTAACAGGGCTTGGATGGATGCCTGCAGCAACAAGGCCTGCAATGTGTGCCATATCTGCCATAAGCAAAGTATTATATTTTTTAGCAATATTACCCAAACGCTTGAAATCAATTACACGAGGATATGCAGAAGCACCAGCGACAATCAACTTTGGTTTATGTTGAATAACTAATTCTTCAATCTGATCATAATCAAGCGTTTCAGTTTCTTTATCAACTCCATAAGAGACAAAATTAAACAGTTTTCCCGAAATGTTCAGCCGAAACCCATGCGTAAGGTGCCCACCCGCATCCAAGGCCATACCAAGAACTGTGTCGCCTGGCTGCAAACAGCTCATGTAAACAGCAAGGTTAGCGTTCGAGCCAGAGTGTGGCTGCACATTGGCATGCTCTGCGCCAAACAATTTTTTGGCACCATCAATGGCATATTGCTCAACGCGGTCGACATTTTGGCAGCCAGAATAATAACGTCGCCCAGGATACCCTTCTGCATACTTGTCGGTAAAAACAGATGCTGCAGCTTGCCGTACTTCTTTGCTAGAATAATTTTCTGAAGCAATCAAATTAATAGTTTCATTTTGTCGTGTTTTTTCGTCTTCTATAAAACCAAAAACCGTTTTACTCATCATTTTTCCATCCATTGTATCTGTAAAAAATACTGCCCCCAAACAATAGCAACCAAGGCTTAAACAACAAGTGAAATAGCAATGTTTCATTGAGAAAAAAATGACCTGTAAAAAAACCAACATATGTCCAAAAACAAATTAACCTATATGTTTTTGTGTTTTTTTTTACTAATGTACGGCTATGGGTTTGACTGCTCTTAAAAACTTTGGTTAAAGAAGTTAGTTAGTGTAGGTTAAATTTCATTCACATAATTTCTTGAAGGGAGTTCTTATTGTGGTGGGCACAACGCTGAGCCCCGCCTCATTTTGTACAAAAATATTATTTAAACCGTAAAATCATGTCTCTAAATTTTATAAGGGGAAAAAGATGAAAAAAAGTTTAATTATTGGACTAGCTCTCTTAACAGCGGGTGCTTCTGCCGGATTTGTTGATGGACTCAAAAAAGCATCTTTAGTCTTTGGAGAAGAAAAAGAAAAATCTTTCTTCAGTGATACCTGTGTATTCAAAAAGCATTATGTTGCAGTACCTGGCGTCGCACTCTTGGGTGTTGCAACTTGGGACATCATTGCAGAATACATGGTTGCTAAAGATGCAAAACCAGAACTCACATTTGGTGCATTTGTAAAACAATATCTTAAAGAAGTAATCAACCCTGCAAATATCCGCGATGGCAAATTGCGCGAAGCACGTAAAATTGCTCTTCTGACAACTCTTGCTTGGACAACCGCAGCTGCAGGAACTGCTGGATGGAGATGGCTAAGAGCAGATGCGAACAAAAGAACTGATCTTAAAGCTTACTTTGCAAAAGATGAAAATAAATTTAATGCAAAAACATTAGGTATTCCTGAAAATACAACCGAGGAAGACTTCATCCCAGCGCTTGTGAAAGCCGGTGGCTCAGTAGATACAATTGCCAGCTTCGACGCTAATAAATACGACATTACGCCAGCAAAAGAAAAAGATGGCGA
>DAOVOC010000030.1 GCA_030629865.1 bacterium | reverse complement strand
TATTGCGCTGAAACATCGTAGTTTGTGCGCAGCTCGGCGTAGGTTTTGTCGGAGCCATTTGGCATAAATATTGAATCGTAAGGAAAACCTGGCTGATACTCGAATTCTTTTGGTTTGATAATTTGTCCTTCGCAGCGTCCTTCGAATCCATACGGATGTCCCATTCCGTTTACATAAACCATGTGTAGGAGAAAATAGGCTCTGTCATGCGGTTTGACGAGCTTGAATATTCCGTCAAATCCGATGCCTTCAAAAACGTGCTTTGTAAGTGTGCCAGGAAACGTGCCATAGCGTTCAAAATAGATGCCAGAATCATCTACTAAAAGCGGTTTGTGTAATTGCTCCCATGCTCTGCGAGATTTGTGTATTGCGATGGCTTTTTGGTCTTTTGTTTGAATTTCAGACAATTTTTCGGTGAATTGGACCAGTTTTATTGATGGTTCATGCTTTTTGAGGTAATTAGATACTTCGTTGAATTTTGCAACATTACCGGTTGCGTAGTAAATTTGCCGTGACATCGGTGCCTTTCGGTATTATGGTGGAACAACATGAGGGCACGTTTTTTGACGCTCTTCTAGTTAGGATATTCTGTTTTCTACAGTATTCCAAACTTTATATGTATTTTCTACATGAAAACCGGCAATATGAAGTGTTTTTCATGCTTTTTAAGGTGAAATATTAGGTTTTTTGAAATTTTAGGTATTTTATCCTCTGTTTTTCCATATAAAAGGGCGTTTTTTAGCTACAGATATAGGCTTTTGATGAAAACGCTATCTCCATGTAGTCTAGAGATGTGTTTAGGAGTGATTGAGGTAATCACTCAAGTGTGGAGAGTCCCAAAAGAAGGAGTTAGCGAATGAATAAGTTAATAAAAACTATCGCTTTGATTTTGGGTGTCGGCAGTGCCATCACTAATGTACAAGCGTTGACGCAAATACCGTTTTTTCAGGCAATTGCTTCTGGTCAGATTGGTTTACCTTTTGTAAAACCACAAAAGTCTTCTTTTGATGTTGACAACATTTTGGAAAAAGTAGCAAAAGCTGATCCTAATAATGTGATTATTAATGCTCGCAAATCTCTTGATAACAGAAAAATCCGTAGTGCTGCAGCTAACATTGTTAGTGTTGTTAAAGAGTTTGATGCGGATAACGTTGCCGAAAATGTTGCAGATGTCCTTAAAAAAGTTCAACGTGCTGACAAGAAGAAAATTTTGGAAGCTGTAGAGGCTATTCTTTTAAAAGCAAAAAAAGTTAATGCAAATGCGGTTGAGTGTAAAATTGCAGATGTTATTAAAAAAGTTCAGAACGTACGTAACCCTAACGTTGTAGTACGTCGTCTTATTGATCTTGTTCGTTCACCCGAAAGCGTTAAGCTTGTTACAACGATTATCAGTTTGGTTAATAAGCATGGTGCAAAAAACATTAAGGGCTTTGCTAAAGATGTATACAACAATATGGAGCGCAGAGGATTTGCAGATGCATCACAGAGTGCGTTTTTAAAATACTTTGGTGGTGTATACGGTGGTCTTACCGATGGTGTTGCTATCAGGCGTGCAACCGAAGCTCTTGCAAAAATGATTTCTGTAGATGCTCTTTTGAGACCGTAAATATAATTGAAATAAGAAAATGTTTTAAGGCCGGGCTCAAAAGCCTGGCCTTTTTTAGTACCTTTTTTTTTGATAACATTTAAATATTGTTAATTGTTTTTTGTTGTGGAGGAAAAAAGATTATGAAAATTACTTTGCTTGTTTTTTCAATGATGGCTGCTGTGTCATTTCGGGGAATGTGTAGTGACTTAACTGCGCAGATTGAGAAGAATAAGTTGATTGAAAATCCGCATATGCAGGTGCTTTTAAAATCGTATAACAATTTTGCCATAAAACTTGTTGGTAAATGGAATCAATCTATTCTTAAAACATTTAATGAACTTTCTCCTGAAGTGCGAGAAGTGCTTTGTGCAAAATCATATGACATTGTTAGTGATATGCAAAAAAATATTCAAAGTGGTTTGGATCCGATTTTTAATGCGTTAAGGTATGTGCTCAAGAATCCTGCACGGCGCACAGAGGGAATGCAATCTCTTAATATGATCTTTATGCAACTTAGCATGAGTTGCGGAGCATATTGTGTCAAAGTTTCTCAGGACCTAGTTTCAAAATTTCCAGAAAGAGAAAAATATCTTCCACTTGTTCAAAAGTGGACTGTTGATGTTTGCAATATGATGTTTGATGGGCTTGTTGAATTATTTAAAGCTCCAGAAAACAGAGTTGCAGTGGCGGCCCTCTTAGCTGAAGAAGCGGTAAAGCCATTATCTGCAGCCTAGAAAACGTATAAATTTCTTTAAAAAGAGTGAGGCCCGATGGAATACCGTAGGGCCTTTTTTATGAAAAGAAAAATCCTGGTGTGAAAACCAGGATTAATTTGGTGCGCCCGACAGGATTTGAACCTGTGACCTACGGATTAGAAGTCCGTCGCTCTATCCAACTGAGCTACGGGCGCTTACTGGTCGGGATGGCCAGATTCGAACTGGCGACCCCTCGCTCCCAAAGCGAGTGCGCTACCAACTGCGCCACATCCCGACTATCAAAGACCTTTTGCTCAACATCATTTCTGGGGTGGATGACGGGGATTGAACCCGCGACCCTCAGAACCACAATCTGATGCTCTGCCAACTGAGCTACATCCACCATCGATCGTCATCATACAAGCAATTATAAGGACATCCTCTCAAAAAGCAAAGTACAGATTTTAAAATAATATAAAAAGTTGTATGTGCTACATATTTACTTTAATCGTTTTACAGATACTTCTTCATCAGTGACAAAGTTTGACTTAAGAAAGTTTATGGCTTTTTTGCGTGTTTCAACTTCTTTGGGTGTGAATTTATTGGCAGTGTTGAGCATGTTGATCATGTTTACGCACGATTGAATTTGATGGTTGCTAGCAATGCTGCGTTCCTGTTTTTCCTGAAAAGTTAGTTTTTTACCTGTCTTTTCATCGTAGTCTTCTTCTTTTGAACTATCTTTTCCGTTTTCCTCTTCTTTTTCACGTTTTATATCTGTTTCACGACGTTTCTTTGCCTCTTTTTCGTCAATTATGCTTGTAAGTTCGGGCTTTTTTCCTGCCCTTATGTGTTCTACTTCCTCAGCCGTTATATGGTGTTTCATGGCTTTTTCTTTGCCAAAAAGTTCGGTAATCCACTTCATATCTCTTTCTGGTACTGTTTTGGGTTTAATAACAATATCTGGAACAACACCTTTTTCTTGAATAGAAGTGTCATCGGGTAAAAAGTAAAGCATAGTGGTTAATTTTAGAGCGCTGCCATTGCTTACAGGAATTACTTCTTGAACCGATCCTTTTCCGAACGTTGATGTTCCTACAATAAAAACCATAGGTGCTTTTTCACGTGTTTTTTCGTCTTCAGAGAGTTTTGTAGAGTGGTGTTTTAATGCTCCTGCCATAATTTCAGATGCTGAGGCTGTAAAATTGTTTATGAGTACGAAAATTGGCAAACGTTTGGTGGTTAAAAACTGTTCTTTAGTTGTACTGTACGAGCGAATCATATTGTTTTGATTGTCGCGCGTTGATGTAATGAGTGAGCCTTTAGGTAAGAATAGACTTGCCATGTCGATTGCAGCTCCCATAACTCCGCCAGGGTTGCCTCGCAAATCTAAAATTACTCCTTTGCAATGTTTGTCATTTTGGGCTTGTTTGAGTAGATCGCGCATTTGATTGGTGGAGTTTTCAGTAAAGTTTTTAAGTACAAAACAGTAAACGTTTTGTTTTTCAAAGTGGTAGCAGTATGAACTTTGGTTTTTAATGATGTCTCGGGTGACCCAGTATTCCATAGGTTTTTTGTCACGAATAATTTTTAGTTTAACCTTTGTTCCGCGTTTTCCTCTAATTTTGGTAACAACTTCGTTAAACGAAATGCCAGAAAGTTTTTCATCGTTTACGGCAACAATTTTATCACCAGCAAGTAATCCTGCTTTTTGGGCTGGGCTACCATCAAGAACCTCTACAATAACGAGTACATCGTCTTCGCGTGGTTTGGCGATCATGCTCGCACCAATGCCAGAAAATTTTCCGGCAGTGTCGTCGGTGATTTCTTCATAATTTTCGATGAAAGATGAGTGAGAGTCTATGCTCGATACAGATGCTTTGATGGCTTCTTGTAAGAAACGCGAAAAATCAACGTTACGGAATGATTTAGTTTGAACTGTGGAAACTACTTCTGCGGTGGTTTTTAGCCAGCGATAGATTTCTGGCGTTTGGTCTTTTGGTGTTTTTGTGTCTTCTGGAGCAAAAAGAATGGTTGGCAACAAAAGTGTGCAGAGAAGAGTTGCAATGCGTGCTGAGGTTTTCATTATTGACTCCAAGAGTGTTGACGAAAAGCTTTGCAAGATGATCCGATGCTATCGTACTGATGCAGCTTTGGAAAAGAGTTCGTACGAGCGAGGAGTGTAAGGTTATGAAGTTATGGTTGGCTGTTGCCTTTTTTGCAGGATATTTGTGTTTTGCCGTTCGTTCGCTGGTGGTGTGGGACCATGGATATTATGTCTACAAAAAACTATGTGTTGATGTTAATGATGCGCAAAAACGTGTTTTTAAGCTTCGTGAGCGTGTAATCGAGATTAATGAGGCTATGAATGTGTGGAATAATGGTGAATTTATTGTAGAGAAAACTCTGCGAGAAGACTTTTTGATGTCTAAACCCGGTGAAGTTATTTTTTATGTGAAAGAGGCACGAGCAAGAGACAAAACTTATTTGTCATCCCAGGCGTGACCTGGGATCCAGTAGTACTTTCATTTTTAAAATCATATTTAAAATTCAGGATTAATTTTTCTAGTAAAATTTTTCTGGACTCCGGGTCAAAGCCCGGAGTGACCTATTAAAGGTACTTTGTTTTGGCTAATAATAAGAAGAAAAAGTGTCGTCTCCAGCTGTTTCATCCTCATAAGTTTCGTTTGAAAATTGGGCATGTTCTTCTTCATAATTTCCTTCTTCATTATCTTCAAAGTCTTCTTCTGAAAGGTCTTGTTCATTATCACTTTCATTTGAATCTTGTTCGTGTGACCTTGTGGTTTTAGATGAAGATTGTGTGTTGGGGTTTTTACTGGTTTCTAACGTGTCAATTCTGGTTTTAAGTTCTTTTATAAATGAGTCTGTTATTTGAGTATCAGCTACAATTCTATCTTCTATTTCTTGTATTTTATCGTTAATTTTTCTTAAGGGGTTTTTCTCCAGATTGTTTTGTAGTTTCGATATTTCTGACGATAGAGCAGCAAAAGTTTGCTTGTGAGTTTTTTGAAGTTTTGTAAAATTTGTTTGCAATTCTTCGGAAAGCTTTCCCGTTCCAGCAGTTTGTGATTGTAGAATTCTTTCATATTCGCTCATATTTGCTTTGAGCGCTTGTAGTTTTTTTTGGATTTGCCCTAGTTCATTCTTTGTTGCATGTGATGTTGTTTTTTGCTTTTCCGATTGCATTGCCATTCGTTTTAATATGATTTTTCCTAGGACAAAAGACGGTATAAGTGCCAGTAGAAGCATTAAAAGTTTTTTCTTATTTATAAAAGGCTTCTTTTTTGGTTTTTGATTCAACATTGAAATAAGCCTGTCGATCCGGGTTCCATAGTTTGGCAGGTCTTGGATTATTTTGTACGCAGCGGTTTCTGGTTCTTGATTTTCGTTAAGAGCAGCTGTTGCAAGAGATAGGATGATTGCTTTTAGAGCTGCACGAGATAGATTTGTTGTCGGGAGAAAAAGAATTTTGAGTGCCCGATTTAAAATCCTTGTTTCACCAATTTGTTTGTTTTCGGAAATGTAGTCTAAAACATGAAAATATGTATTAAATGCTTTTGTTTCTGCAACATCTGGAGCTGCTAAAAAAGTAAAAACGTCAGAGCGGAATGAGGCTTCTGCTCTGACGTTAAAGGCAAATAACGATTTAGTTGTACTTATGTAACAAAGGAAAAAAAATAATATTTTTATAACATTAAGTTGAATCCAAGCTTTATATAGGTGTCTGCAAACACTGGTGTAAAAGTTATTCGTTAAAAGCAAATCTTGCAAAGGTATTACACGAAACAAACCGGCCATACGACTCTTTCTCCCTGAGCGTTAATTCTCCATATTCAATTTTTGCTTGAGGCCATTGGTCGGCCACCAAGTTTTTTGTCACGTTTTCGCTCAGGCCTGTTGCATAGCTGTTCATTATAAAAAAACTAGGGTGAGGACTTACAACCTGTTTTACAAGACCAAGAAGCTCTGCAATATCTTTTTCAAACTTGAAAGTGCGGCCCTTAGCGTCACGGCCAAATGCTGGTGGATCTAAAATAACGGCATCATAGACTCGGTCGCGTTTAATTTCTCGCTTAACAAATGTTGTACAATCGTCTTTAATCCAGCGGATCGGAGCTTTGGTTAGGTCCGAAAGGGTTTGATTGCGTTTGGCCCAGTTAATAGCCGCCTGAGAAGAATCAACGTGGCACACTTTTGCCCCTGCCCATGCGGCAACAAGACTTGCAGCACCTGTATGCCCAAATAGATTTAAGACATTTACTTCGTGTTGTGCTGTTGCAATTTTATGTGCAAGCCACTGCCAATGAGATGCTTGTTCTGGAAATAGCCCGATATTTTTTGAGCCTGAAATTCCAAGCTCGAATACGAGAGGTTTTCTGTCTTTACTATGTTTAACAGAAGGTAGGTACTGGACTTTCCAGTCTTCGTTGAATTTTTCGTTAACATTCCATGACAGTTCACCACTTTTACCTGTAGCAAATTTGGCAGCAATATCTATCTCTGTTCTTTTTGGATGGGCTTTGTAGATAAGGGTTGGGTCGTATCGTTTGATGACATTTTTGCCAAACCGTTCAAGCCGGAAAAAATTGCCAGAATCTAACAATTCATAGTCTTCAAAACCGGTGTGTTGTAGTTGCTGGGGAGCGGAAAATTTGGTGTTCAAGTTTGATCCTCGCTTTCAGAGAGTTTCGGGTTACTGAGTGGGTGTATTTTTTCGAACAATTTTGCCATGTCTGATGGAGTTACATGAGTATAGATTTCAGTTGCCGCCAATGATCGGTGGCCAAGTAGTTCTTGAACTGAGCGTAGGTCTGCTCCTCGGCTTAAAAGATGCGTTGCAAATGAATGCCGCAGTGTGTGGGGGGTTAGATTTTTGTCTATTTTTAACTGCTGCCTAAAACGTGCCAAAATTCGTTGCACTGAGCGTGAAGTAATTTTTGTGCCAGTATAATTTAGAAAGAGATGCTGCTCGTTTGGTGTTGCTATACAAAGCTTTGGCCGTTTTTGTTCTAGATAATTTTTAAGTCTGCTTTGTGCTCTTTCTCCAAACAGTACAATGCGTTCCCGCCGACCCTTGCCCCAGATCCGGATTGTTTTTTCAGAAAAATTTACATCGTTAATTTTAATGTTTGTCAGCTCAGAACATCGCATTCCCGTTGCATAAAGCAGTTCAAAAATTGCCTTGTCTCTTGTTGGAAATGGGGATGCAAGTTCTTCGTCGGTAACAATGTCGAGAAGGTGGTTGATTTCATCGATACTCAAAACTGTTGGAAGGCGCCGTTTTATTTTAGGGGCCTGGAAGTCGAGTTCAAACTCGATGCCGTCGCGTGCCAAAAACGTCTGCAATGTTCTTAGGGTCGAAAGTTTGCGCGCCAGAGAAGCGTTACTTAGCTTTTTGTGGTAAAAAATCGATGTTGCGAATTTACGCACAACGCGATCGAGTGAAGTAACAGGGCGTGGCTCAGCCTCATTTGTGTTTTGCCAAAACTCTTCGAGCTGCGTAAGATCGCTTTGGTAAGCGCGCAAGGTGTGGAGTGAAAGATTTCTTTGTAGTTCTAGGTGGGCGAGAAAATCGATTACATAATCGCGAAATTCGGACAGCGTTATGGAGGAGTTTTTTCCACCTTTCTTTTGAGCCATGTAAAACTCCTGGTTTTTGGATTAATAAGAATTAAAGTAATGGCAATATTCTAGCACGAGTGAGAGGAAGTGCCCAATGTCAGATAATGATCGAGCGCTTAAAATAGCAAAGGCTATTAAAGAAAGCACTAGTGGTTTTGCAAAGCCTCTCGTTCATCAGGTTAATGCTGAGTTTGGGCACAACTCGTTTTTGATTCTTATTTCATGTTTACTGAGCCTGCGTTCGCGCGACATAGTGACAATTCATGTTTGTCGTAATTTATTTAAGATAGCCAAAGACCCTGCAGAACTTTTAAAAATAAATGTCGAAGAGCTCGAAAATATTATTCGACCAATCGGTTTTTTTCGCGCAAAAGCAAAAACTTTAAAATTTGTTTGCCAAGAACTTATAAGCCGATTTGATGGAATTGTGCCAGAAACTGAAGAGGAGCTACTTTCTCTGCCTGGCGTAGGGCGTAAGACAGCAAATTTAGTGTTGAGCTTAGCGTTTGGAAAGCATGCAATTTGCGTAGATATCCACGTGCATCGAATTTCAAATAGATTGGGCCTGATAAAAACAAAAACGCCAGAGGATTCTGAAAAGGCTTTACAACAAATTCTTCCCATAGACTTGTGGATTGAATGGAATGAGTTGCTTGTGATGTGGGGGCAAAACGTTTGCCTGCCACGTTTTGCTCGCTGCAGCGGGTGTGCTGTAAAAACCCTGTGTAGCAAAGTTGGAGTTGTGAATTCAAAATAAAACAGCCCTAGGATTCTCCGGTCGGCATGGTCTATTTTGTGGCACAATATATATATACAATAAAATTGTCATCCCAGGCAAAGGAGCCTGTCCCAGACTCGATCTGGGAACCTGGGATCCAGGAGAACTTTCATTTGCAAGATCGCATTTGAGATTAAAAATTATTTTTACTAGAAAAATTTCTCTGGACTCCGGGTCAACCCAGCTACGCCGTGGTGAGAGCCCGGAGTGACATATTAAAGGGTTTTGATGTTTGTTTTTATCTCTGTCCATCTAATAAAGAAACTAATTTCTCTTTGAC
>DAOVOC010000081.1 GCA_030629865.1 bacterium | reverse complement strand
GGCGTTGTTGCATAATTCCTTAACTGTCATCCTCGGGCACCGACCCGGGGAGCCAGACCAACCAAATTGTTCTAGAACTACACTATCAAAGGTCAAAAATTGATGATGACCTTTAAAAATTCAATCTTTATTCAAAACTCACAGGCCTGGATCATCCGATCAAGTCGGATGATGACAGAAGTGTAAAACATAGTTTAGTTGAATTTGTATTTATGCAACAATGCCCATCAAGTGTGGAATGACTAGAATGAATAATCTTTAAACTTCTTCTGCTATAGCTCAATAATTCGGTCGACATTTTGCAAAGCAGAGCTTCTATGCGAAATCAGCACAACGGTTTTAATCTCTCTTTTGATTGCCGCAAGCACGTGCTGCTGGGTTTTTAAATCTAAAGCACATGTTGCTTCGTCCAAAATTAAAATATCAGGTTTTAAAAGCAAAGCTCTGGCAATAGCCACCCGCTGCCTTTCTCCACCAGAAAGTTGCATACCTAAATCGCCAACCATCGTTTGCAATCCACTTTTGAGCTCAGAGATAAATTTGGAAAGAGCGGCATCACCAAGCACGTGCAAAAGCTCATCTGCAGAAGCATGCTCGCACCCGTAGGTGATATTTTTATGCAAAGTAGAGTTAAAAAGCCGCGTGTCTTGCGCAACCAAATGGACCTTTTTAACATCTGCGCAAATCTGGCCACTTTGCGGCCGCAAAAGAAAGCTTGCAAGCCGCGCAAGAGTTGTTTTTCCAGATCCTGTCTCCCCAATGATTCCAATCGTTTCTCCATTTTTTATACTCATCGAAAAATCAGTAAAAATTTTGTTTTTTCTCGGATATGAAAATGAAACATTTTTTAACCGAAGAGCAACAGAGCTGTTTCCATCCAAAATAGCTGGTAAAAATTTGGTTTTCTCGCGTGGAATCTCTAGAATTTCAATTACCTTTTTAATATCGACTACAGATTCGACAAGCCTTTGCATAAAAGCTGCTACAGATTTCATCTGCGTAAAAGCAAGAATGATATGTCCTTTAAATAAAATAAAATCGCCAAGGCTCATGGAGCCGTTTTTGACTGCAAATACGCTAGTGACAAATGCTGCAAGCACAGCAATTCCAGCAACAACACCAATCGCCATAAGGACAAGATGCTCGCGAGTGTTCACACGAAGCCACTGCCTAGCTTCTGCATCCAAAAAGCTGTTGACACGCTTCATTTCAGCATCAATATTCATACGCACTTGTTCGCCATTCAAAATGCTGTCACCAACTGCAACTGTCATCGCATCTGCTAGTTGCCAAGAAACTTCTCTTGCAGCGGCATACCAGCGCACTAAAAGTGTAAACAAAATTGCGCTGCACAAAATGGCAAACGCCATAACACCGGATATGTAATTACCAAACCTAATAACCACTACAGCAGAGACTGCAAATTTTGCTACTGCAGGAACAAAGCTGAGCAGCCCCAGCTTTACAAATAGCCGAACGCTAAAGCTGATACGCTTTATGGCACTTATAACTTGTCCAGTTGGCAGCATTTGATAATCAAAAAAAGAAATTGAATGAATCTGGCGCACTGCCCTTTGCTTAATTCCCCTTATCGCTTCGTTAAGGACGGGGTAAGAAATAATACCCTGAAGTGGAACAAAAGTACCTTCTACAATCCAAACCGATGAAAATAGCACCGCAAAAAAAACGGCACCATCACCACCAACGGTTAACTGCTCTACAAGCCGCTTAAAAATAAAAGGAAACATTGAGACGGCCACAATATCACACAGCAGCAAAACCAAAACTGCAGCCGTGCAAAAAAACAGACAATATCGTTTTACTGCATACGGAGCAAAAAGGGTAAAAGTCTTAGCAAAATCCTTGAACTCGAACAAAATGGACCTCTACAGCAAGAAAAAGAGTGTTTTAAATTTACTCCTTTTAAGCCTTTTTTTCAATTTTTTTTTACCACAAAGGTCTTGTTTTGACACAAAAAAATAGTATGCTTCCGCCTATAAGTGTATAAAAATGTCGGCACTTCCAAGGAGAAGTAATGAAAAGGTATAATATTGGGTTATTAGCATTAATTTTTGTGCTATTTTCGGCGCCTGTAAGCGCAACGGAAAATCCGCCGGACTCACAAACAAAACTCAGAATACCAAAAAATTGGGGAAGAAGAAAGAAAATGTCCAAATCCCAACCCACAAAAGAAGAGTCAACAGTCACAACAGTCACAACCCAAACAACAATAACACACTCTCCTCCACAGTCCCCAAGACAAACAGTCGTTGTTACGGAAGAAACTAACCCTAAGGGCAACCAGGAAGACGTATTTACTATAAAAAAAGAAGAACAGCCTCCTGCAGAAGACGCTCCAATAAGTTCAGACGATGAAAGCTCAGAAGCAGACGTAACCCCTCCTGCTTACCCCGCTTCACCAAATTTAGAGACAAAAGGCTCAGAGGCACCTGAAACCCCAGCAATAAACCTAGTAACAGAAGAAAAAGAGAACCCTAGCCCAACTCCTCCTAAAGGTTCATCAACAAAAGTCAAACCAAAAGATGGAAAGGGCACAGTAAGCACTGATAAAGACAAAACAAAAACAGACCAGAATAAAGACAAAGCTAAAGAAGGCTTTATGCACGACTACAGAACATATTCCAAATACACGCTTCTTGCAGGAACAACTGCAACAGCTGCTGGTCTTGCCATGGTCTTTATCAAGGAACTCAATAAACGTGCCAAAAACGGCAAAAAAGTTGGTGCTGGCACAGCATTTAACAAAACCGTTAAGCACTTCTGGCCTAATGCCAAAAACATCAAAGAAGCACCACTACTTTACGCTGGCGCAGCAACAATGCTTGTTGGCGGCCTTATGTGGGCAACTAAGTTTGAATTAGTACAAAAAATCCCAGGAATGACTACAGCTAACGGATGGTTTAACTCCACACCCAAGGTTAAATAAAAAGCATAAAATCGCATTTTGTGATAACGATGTGGGCGCGCCTCAGTTCTGGGCGCGCCTTTTTTTGCATAAAAACCACACTATTTTACCCTAACTGCCCTAGCATTGGGCACAAAACCAATTTCCCTGCATACTAAATGTCCTAAATAAAAACTATTCATCCGTAAAAGGCAGGGGAAAATGGAAAATGCACTTACTGCTCTGACAGGCAAAATACTTATAATTCTGCTGTCTACATCTATTTTTATACCAACCCAACTTACTTGTGCACAAACCCCATCTGTATGGGAACAACATGATAAAAACAAGCCAGAAATGACATTAACGATACTGATGGAAAAAGTTCCTGCAATAACCCTACCCCAAAAAGACCTTGCTAGTGCTCAAACTCATTTACAAGATGGAGAATGCTGTTTCTCTGAGAATTTTGAATATGCATATTTTAGGCCTTTTGATTGTGGTTCAAAGATTTATCAAGTTTCTTTTGTAGAAAACGACCCAAAACTATCAGAGGCAAATGCCGAAATAACAGATAAACCCACCTCCCAAAAACCAGCCTTCATAAGGAAGCTATCAAGAAAAGTGTCAGGACAATCACCGAAAAAGAAAAAAGAAATTGAAATCAAAGAACAAGACGGCGAAACACTTACAAAACTTATAACGTATCGTCTACAAAAAATGGCTGAGGCTGAAAACCAGAAAAACCCAACCCTAAGACAACCAGATAAAAACACAGAAGTTTTCTCTAAAATAACTCCTACTCATGAACAACAAACAGTAACTGAAAAGCCCCAAACAAAAATAAACACAAAACAAAAACCTACATGTGAAAAACAAAAAGATTTTGTAGATTTGTTAAAACTCATAAAACTTCCTGTAACTATCGCCGCAGCAGTAATAACCGCCGGAATCCTAGATCTTGCATTCTTTTATCGCAAAAATGTTTCCAAAGAAAATCAGTCTCTTCGCTCATTTGCAAAATTCTTTAAAACTTCACTGTGGTCATGCTGGAAAAAGCCACACAAACGCTTTTTGATGTGCCTAGGACAACTTGCACTCGCTGGT
>DAOVOC010000078.1 GCA_030629865.1 bacterium | reverse complement strand
GGAAAAAAAATTGATAGTTTATGGCTCCTACAGGGAGGCTCAGAAAAATTCTCATTAAAAACCAATCTCAATCTCACAAAAAAACACTCACTCTTTTCTAATGGTTATAGATCGGTTGAATCGTGCAAAAAACTTACAGCAAATCTAATAATTGATCCTGGAACAGGAAGTGTTCAAACTCAAATCTGTGTTTCATCGCAAAGCATTTTAACACAATTCTAAATATGATTTAGATCCTAAAAATCCTATCTATTTGTCATCCCAGGCGCAACCTGAAATCCAGGAGAACTTTAATTTGCAAAATTGTATTTAAAATTTACGATCATATTTGCTAAAAAAATCTCTCTGGATTGGTCTGTAGGCATTCGGCCTATTTCCGAGTCAAAGCCCGGAATGACAATGGAAAACAATCTAAAACCACCTATTTTAGGTCCCAGCCAAGCCCCTTTCGACCTTTATTCATAAATCATGCAAAATAATACTACGTAGCTAAAACAACAGTAAAAAACCTAAATAACCGGTGATTTATGAAATACCGCTCAGTAAATTACTCTTTTATCTTATCTCTGGTTTTTTCAGCATGTCTGGATGTTTTTCCACAAATTAGCACTGGTCAAAATCCTGCTCTAAACAACGCTTTTCTGGTTGTTGCTACAAAAGTTCATAATAAAAACTTAAACATACATCGAACGATTAAAATCGCACAATCTCTCTTTGATTACGCGCAAACTATTCCTTCACTGCAAGAAGACCTGGAAAAATTAAAAGACGTTTTCGATGACTTAAAAAATAAAAAGACAATTCAAAAGCACCATATCAGGCGCCTACAAAGAACAATTGAGAACCTAAAAGATCAAACATATTTAAAAATAAGATCTTTTGAATCAGCCAAAATACTAATTCAGCTCTGCAGTGAACTCAAAATCATTTTTTCGCAGCAATTTGCAACTCCCTACAGCACATCGCAAAAAGTGGTAGATCTGCTCTTTAGAAGACCTGTAGAAACTATCAAGAGAAACCCTGGCAAAGCCATTATCGGCGCTGGAATAACGGCTGCATCAGCCGCAATTATCTGGAATTATTATCAACAACAGGCCTATATCCCGCTACCAAATAGCCTTGGCAATGTCAGGGCCTACCAAGCATGTGAAACAGCGCAAACAAGTGGGGATTGGGTAATAGCACAAGATCGCAACTCCTGTTGGATGCACGCTCTTAAACGTTGTTGCATGATAATGCAAAAGAAAAAACAATATTCTGGACCATTAGATGGTAGAGATGTGTTTGCAAAGCAAGCCTTAATAGTAAGAAAAAGGCGTGAAATTAAAGCAATTAGCCAATGTGCAGAAAAGTTACAAAACAGCTGTAGTAAAATTTCAAAAAAACTAGAACAAATAAAAATTGATTGCACCAACGGCAAATATTCAAACCCAAAAGATTCAACTCTAGTAGAACATAAAACTGATATTAAAGAACGCATACAAAACATGAAACACGAAGCACCCAGGGGGCAACACGATCTTCTTGATGAATTGCGCCGACACGCTACAAATATAATTTACCAATCACAGCCAACTGCAGGAGAATCCGAACTACACTTCGAAAACGATGAAGGATTACGAGAAATTATCGCTGATAAAGACGTTACAGAACTTGAGAATTTGCGTTCTAACACAGAAGGCAAACTATGGGCTCAAGATTTCTCTTTGGTTTCAAAGCCACGCTCATGGGCACAGGCACTTAAAAAGAAAAGAAAAATAACCGATCCAATGTTTTTACACCTAATTGAAAATGTTAGAAGATACCGTAATAACCCAAGTGCAATGCAGGTTATGACACTTAACACTTTTGCAAGCGAAAATCAGAATGCTTGTGGCAGAAAAAAAGATGAACGCTCGCTCCACTATGTTCCAGTCATCTTTAAACGAAACCCAGAAACAAAAAAGGATAACTGTGAGTTTCTTGAATCAACAACTTGGTGGATTAGCGGAAAACAAGAGCAAAAACAACAACATGAAACTCTGAAAAACATGTCCTACATTCTAAGCCATGCACCACTATCAGAAATTTAATTTAGAGTGCACACAACCCTAAAAGAGCAACGATGCTGGCCAATACAGATTTGCGCCAAATACAAACATCTTCGCGAGGCTCGTACACAAAAATACCGTGATTGCCATGCTTAAGCTGCCAGCCCATCGCATGTGGCTTTTCAATCCCCAATTCACCTGTCAAATCACAAATTTGGGAAGTATCTGAAATATCAATTTTTTTACGGTTAAAACTATTTGATCGAAACGCTTTTACATTTTTGTTGAACGCCAACCCATTCATAGAACCAATGTGTTTTGCAGGACTTACCCAAACATCTTCTTCTGGCTCAAACTCTCCATCACTGAACCCTGCAATTCCATGCAGACAGTCAAAGTCTGGATTATCAACAAAGTAAGCTGCTTTTTTAAAGCCAAATCGGCCTGAGTGAGAAATATCATACAAAACAAGTTGAGCAAGGCCATCGACATGATGGTTTTGAACGATTTTATGAGGCAACGCTAAAATATCTTCCACAAGCTTGCGCTCGCTTACTGTTAACGAATCACCATAATCTTTTGCTGCGTCCATTTTCCCATTCCCCCCAAAAAGGCGACTTACACTCTGAAAACTTATAATGCTAGCGGACGCCCTTGATACTATCCACCCAGCTTTAAAATTATCAACAAACAGTCATTGTTATCTCATTCAAATTAAATACTTACAATGTTACAGATTTAACAAGCCTATCTAGTCGTAATGCACGTGATGCTTTTACCAAAACAAGAGAATCCTTTTTCCCTTTCAAAAACACTTTAAGCTGGTCTAAAGCATCCTTCCAATCGGAAGCAACACTTGTTTTTGTCGTAATGGGAGCCGTTTTTGCAATTGCTTTTGCTCGCTCTCCAACAAGAATTACATGAGAAATACTGCGTACACGACACAAAACACGTCCAATTTGGCGATGCCAATATGATTCTTTTTCACCAAGCTCAAGCATATCTCCCAAAATGGCAACTTTATGGTTGGCTTTCATGGAGCCAATTGTTTCGAGCGCTGCACGCATACTTTCGGGGCTCGCATTATAGCAATCACTAATTACAATGCCATTGCCATCAGTCACACGCTTTTGTTCAAAACGACCGATAACTCCCTCAAATTTTTCTATCCCGGAAACAATTGAATCAAATGGTAATTCTAACGCTGCAGCAACAGCCGAAGCTGCAAGAACATTTTGTAAAATTTCTGTATGAAAGCTATTAATAAATACCCTTTTTTGTTCATTATAAATTTTTAAATTAAAAGTTGTTTTATGTGCTTCATGCTTAATCTTACGCACCGTTATCTGATTCTTAGTTTTAAGGCCAAATCGAATAACAGGATATTCAAAATACAAATCATCAAGCTCTTTTTGATCACCATTGATAATACCAATGTTTGCTGGACCAAAATTCTTAAACAATCGGCACTTTTCTTGTGCAACGCCCTGCTGAGTGCCAAGTCCCTTTAGATGGCTGTGAGCAACGCACGTTATAACACCAATTGTAGGTCTAAGTAAATCTGCAATTTCATCCATTTTACCTTTGTCATTTATACCAACTTCAAAAACTCCAATTTTGTGTTCTGAATCCATAGCAAGTAAAGAAAGAGCAACGCCCAAATTGGTATTAAGATTACCTCGCGAAACACAAGCCTTTTTGCCACCTTGGTTTAAAATACCACGAAGCATTTCTTTAGTTGTTGTTTTACCAAGAGAACCTGTAACGCCAACAATTGGACAGGTGAAAGTAGAACGCCATGCATAAGCAAGCTTAATAAGTGCATCAGTTGTCGATTCAACAAAAATAATTAACTTACCATGTAAAAGAAATGGGGAAATTGCTTTTAATTTTTCCCGATGCGAAAAATGAAGCAACAAACCAACCGCACCATTTTTAATAGCTTCTATTAAAAAATCATGCCCATCAACACAGGCCCCAGGAATCGCACAATATATTTGGCCTTTTGTCACAATCCGACTGTCTATGCAAAATTCTGTTTTAAACCCAGAATCGCTATCAATTTTCACCTTAATAAAAGAACATTTTTTACACAAACAAAAACTTGACTGCCCATCTCCATCTGTTGGACCAACCCCAAATTCTACATCTTTTAAAACAGCCTTAAGAAAATCCCCCATCATTCTCATAGTGCAATGTTCCCTAAACAATCTTAAATAAATAATCCTTTTTTATTT
>DAOVOC010000080.1 GCA_030629865.1 bacterium | reverse complement strand
CTGGCAATATTTGGTCATTTACAACTCCTTTGAGTGGATACTTGGTGAGCTGTACAAAGACTATTGCCAGCTCACTTTTTTTCCACCCTAGGCGTTGCACTTAGAATTACAATTTACGAAATCATACAAGGTATCATTTCACCATCAATAGGTGAGAGGTTAAGTAAATATTGGACAAAATCCCCTGTCGAAATGTGTAAAATTTTAGCCGAATACGGAAACCCCTTTTTAAACTTCAAAAGGCTTGGCCATAAAGACGGCAAGCTTTTCTGCCCTTGGGGACAAAGTAACATTGGAAAACCATGGGAATATTTTCGAAAAAAACTTCTAGAATTAAAACCAGGCAATTTTATAAAAATTAGAGTTGCAAATCTTAACGGCCATGATGGTACAGAACACCATTATTCTTCTGGCTCTGCATATTTTACTCGTAAATATTGCTTTGAATCTCATATGATTTACCTTATCGCTAAGATAAGTTTTGAAAATGAAGTTCCAGTATTTATTAAAATCCGAATAAATGGCCGCTGTCCAGAACAAGATAACAGTATCTTTTATTTTGATGACAATAGGATCCCAACAGAAATTAATATATGGAAAATAAATATAACAAATTCTGAAAGAACTGATTTAAATTGTAAGATTCGAGCTCTTAAAGCAAAAATCAATCACGCAGAAGATTTATCCAAATAATTCTTCTACTGCACAGGCCGTTTTTATGTGGCCTGTGTTTGTTTTTGAAACTGCTGCATAAAAAAAACTTCGTCATACATTCGGGTCTGGATAAGAACGGGAAGCGGCACTGCGTGCCCCATAACAAAGAAGGGTCAACATGAAATTCAAGAAGATTATCATATTATTGACACTGGCTATATTTTCACATCTAAACAACACAAATTTGGAAGCAATGCATAATCAATCACCCGAAATCAGTGCCTTGCTCATAGGAGGGCAAGATGGCTACCTTTCTTATCCAGAAGAAGAAGACAGCCTGCAAGAAATGCAAAAAGCTATTGTAGATTTTTATCGCACCAAACACCACATACATAAAAACGGTGTATTGGTACAAAAAGGAAATACTACGTATTATATAGAATCAGCTAAAACAGAGGGCAAATACCCTACTTGCACAGTCCAGTCTCTCATTAAAAAATCTGACACAGAATACTTATCAAGAATGACTGTTGACGGTAAGCACAGTTGCACATACCTTTTCCAAATAATTATAGAAAGATCCTAAAAGGCTGCAACCACCACAACCGGAGTATAAAATGCAAAATAAATTTAGTTCAAACACAGCAAAAATCAATAACGCAGATTTATCCAAATAATTCTTCTACTGCACAGGCCGTTTTTATGTGGCCTGTGCCTGTTGAAACTGCTGCATAAAAAACTTCATCATACATTCGGGTCTGAATAAGAACGGGAAGCGGCACAGCGTGCCCCATAACAAATGCCTGCTGTTTTGGCCCCAAAGTTGCCAAAATCGTGCGAACTCCGGCAGCTCCACTAACTCCTGTAAGAACCGATTGAATGTCGCTGTCATCGCTTAACTGGGCAACAATTTTAGTTCCAAGCTGCGAAAGCACTTCGCTGTCGATGCACGATGGCCGCTGGTCTACCACTAACAACGAAACATAGTATTTGCGCATCTCGCGGGCAATCATGCCAAAAATTGTTTGTTTTGCCGCACGTGGATTTAAAAACTTGTGTGCTTCTTCTATTGTTATCACCAATTTTTGTGGCTCATCTTCCGCCATTTGAGAAGACAAAAACTTTTCGGTCTTTGCAACATATGCAGCATGAATCCTTCGCGTAATTATGCTTGCAATCAACAAATATGCCAACATCGAAGTTTGACGGCCAAATTCAAGAATCACATGTACACCACGGCTTAAATATTCCAAAAGCGTGTCCACAACGGGAGGGCCATCAAGATTTTTTGTTAAAAATGGAAAATATTCCAACCGCTTCAGCTTTCGATACAGCGCACTGATTGATTCTGGGTGCGCCCCAATCTGTTCTGCCAACTCTTTAAGCGCATTACCACGCTCCAAAAGTGTTTCTAACCACGCGCGCCCAAAAGCATTACCCAAAAGATAAGCTGCCTCCAATGCTGTTGAATGTAAATTGAGCTCATCCTGAAGCAAAAGCACATCTTGTACACGAATATCACGAAAACTGAGCTGCACAGCAACATCAGCCTCACATCCTCTACGGCGCGTGGCTTCAGGGTCGAGCGAAAAAACAGCAACCTTGCCGGGGAAAAGAGTTTTAAGGCCTTTAACAAACGAACAACCCTTACCTTCACTGCGCGCCTGCGTTCCATATTCACTATGCATGTCAAAAACTAAATTAACAGCACACTCGCTGCGCACAAGCCCCGCCAAAAGCGTTCTTGTAACAAAAGTTTTCCCTGTTCCCGTTTTGCCAAAAATCCCGTTACTTCGTTGAACGAAATCGGCCAAATTCAAGCAGACCTGTGCATCCATTCCAAGCGGCGAACCAATTGAAAAAAAGTTTTTACTATCACTCTCGTTCCCAAAAACCGCGGCAATGTCATCCGCTTGAGCATGGCTTACACTCGCAAAGTGCGGCGCAACAGTCTTTATTGTCTCATAACTTCCATCCTTGCTTACAGCAAGCATCGGACGAATGTGAGCAAGAACATACAAAGCATGCTTACGCACAACGTGTGCAAACAGCTCTTCGTCTTCACGAGGAGGATTTTTTATTATTTCAGGAAAGGCAGAAGCTAAAGAAAGATCGGTAACTAATGATAAAAACGACTCACTTCCAACATCAATGCAAACAAACCGGCCAACTGAAAGTTTTTGCATATCAATTTGCACATCTAGCCGCGCAACGACTCCTTCAGAAAAAGAGCCCGAGACAACACACCCAATTCGCCGATTTTTCATTTTTTAATCTCCAATTATTAGTTTGAGATATTTTCGCATTTATATTTAACTATTTCTATTTAAGTCTCTTTCATGTATACATCTTTCAATAATATAAAAAAGGAATGGGGGGGTTGTTTATGCACATACATAAATATTTTTTACTAATTGCAATAGTATCCCTTACGATTGGAACACTTTCTGGAATGAGCTGGAATAATAATAAATCGTCGTGGTGTTATACTAAAACTCACTCAACCCCATGTTGGAGAACAACGTGGAAAAAGCCAAGTCTACATTCTCAAATAAAAGAAACATTAAGAGCAGCTAATAAAAATGACATTCAATTCATCAAAACTCTTAACCTTCTACTCAAGCTAGAACGCCAATTTACACCATTAATAAAGGATCGAAAAAACTTACTAACTACACTTGAATCCATAACTTATCAAAACATCCTTTATAATCTAGAAAGAAACTTTTTAATAAGGGCTATGTCTCTTATCAACATTTTACCAAAATCTAAAGGTGGACTTTTCAGCATAGACAATCAAACTCAAAAAATTTTAGAAGACTACGGAACACTATTTTATTCCATGCAAAAAATATTCATAAATCGCAAATTCAATATTGCCAATCAGTTTTTCACAGATACTTATAAAGCAATAAGAATGTCTGTAACCAAATACAACAACCTTTCAAATCGTATAAATCCTAACTCCCGTCGATTCCAACTTCCATCATATACAAAAAAGGAACGAGAAAAATTCGATGCTTACCAAAGATGGATTCTCCTCAAAAAGATTCATCCTCTTACAACACCCCCAACTCAAGCAACTCCAGAAATAATAGATAGCTCAGAAGAGGAAGACGAATCATCTCTTTGGAGTCTCGATCTAGGAGACATACCACCTCCACCATGTAGCCCAACAACAAAAACCTCCCCTAACAGGGCATTTAACAACGAAGAACTTGCAGAACGTCTAAGACAATTTAAACAATTAAATTAGCAACACCCCATATCTAGGAAGGTGAAAAATATGATAAAAAACGGATGGTATCTGGCAGGCGCATTGCTTGGCGTTATTGTAATTTTTGTAGGAAGAATTTTTGCAAAACGCAAGCCAATGCAAACAAGTAACATTGCAGAAAATGCAAAAATAAATGTCACTAGCAGCG
>DAOVOC010000057.1 GCA_030629865.1 bacterium | reverse complement strand
TTCTTGCCGGCGCAATTTTAGCGAAAAAGTTTGTACTACAAACTTTCTCTCCACTTCTTTTTGTCGGCATGCGCATGTTGCCTGCAGGAATTATTTTGCTCGCAATCAGTAGTGTAAAACGTAAAATAAAATGGAAAAAAATATTTTTTACACATGGAACAAAATTCTTACTCATTGCACTTTTTACAGCTTTGACTCCATCTCTTTTAAAAGCTTACGCTATCGCACATATGCCAGCATCAAAGGCAGTACTTTTGAGTAGCATCGGTCCGTTTGTCACAGCTTTTTATGCATATTTGCTGTGGAACGAAAAGCTTTCGGTGCGCAAAATAATCGGCATCCTTATGGGCATGCTTGGAATAGTTGTCCTTCTTTCATCACATTCAACGCTTGAAGCAACTCTAAAAACATGGGCCATCTTTTCACTTCCAGAGTTGGCTGGCCTTGCAGCTGTTCTTGCAAGCCGCTACGGATGGATTATGGTTCAAACAAAAGTAAAATCGAACGTTTACACACCAATGGAAGTTAACGGCATAATTATGACTATTGCAGGGATAATCGCTCTTGCAACAGCACTGGCATGCGGACATTCGGCAGCAATCTTTGATTCAAGCAGCCTTCCAGCTCTTTATGCATTACTTTATGCAATCATTGGTGGCAATGTTATTGGATATACTCTTTATACAAAAGCTCTAAAAAAGCATAGTGCAACACTTGTTTCGCTATGCGGGTTTTCACTCCCAATTCTGGTAACCGCAGGCGGAATATTGTTCTTTGGAGAAATAATTACAGGAAATCTAATTGTCGCCGCAGTTTTACTTTTTGCAGGCATCGCCCTATTTTACACAGGACATAAAAATAAGACTGAACCAATAGCCACTCAAGTTTGATGCAACTATTTAATAATAAGATTTAATCATTTCAATTTCTTCGTCCAACAAAAACCGATGTTCACCCTCTTGAAGTGCATCTAGTGTTAGTCCAGCATATTCAACACGCTCAAGCTGTGTTACTTGATACCCAAGATGCTCAAAAATTCTTCTTACAATGCGGTTACGGCCAGAATGAATTTGTATTACCAAGACGCGACCGTTTTTAGGATCAGGATAAAAAATTTTGTCAGCTGCTATAGCGCCGTCATCAAGAGTGATGCCTTTTTTGATCATATCCACATGTGCTGAAACAACATCAGCATCAATGGTCACCTTATAGGCTTTAGGAACTTCAAACGAAGGATGAGTAAGCCTATGTGTTAATTCACCGTCGTTGGTAAACAGCAAACGGCCTTTTGTCATGTAATCTAGACGCCCAACAGGATAACTACGCTGATCACAAATATCTTTTACAAGTTCCATAACAGTTCGCTTGCCAAAATCATTTGAAGCTGCAGTCAAATAACCAACGGGTTTGTTTAAAAGTATGTAATATTTTTTTTCAGGAATTTTTAAAAGCACTCCATCACATTCAATACGATCAGAATCTGAAATATGATGTGCAGGATTTGAGCAGATATAACCATTTATACTCACAAGTCCCTGACGAACTTTTTCGACAGCTTTTCTGCGAGCACAGACACCAGCGCACGCAACAAATTTTGCAAGTCCCATAGTATTTTTTTCAGACACAGTACAGATTCCTAAACTACATAAAAAACACTGACAACATGATTCTCGCCGTGAATAAAGGAAAAGTCTAATTCGCCTTTAAATATCAACTTTTTTATATCTAGTTTTTTAGCTATCTTGTCGAAGGCTCAACATTGTAAATCAAAGATTCATCGAATCATAGATTCATGGAATCCGAGATTCGTCTCGATACAAAAAGGTGAAAAGACACAATGCGTACAAAAATAAACCAAATTTCACATTCATACGTCGGAAAAGCTATAACAATCAAAGGCTGGGCCAAGAGCCTACGTGACCAAAAAACCTTTGCTTTTATCAATATCAATGACGGTTCAACGCTTTCTGGATTTCAGGTTGTTTTAGACGAAAGCACAAAAGACTTTCAGGAAATTATAAAAACTATTACAACGGGAACAGCACTAAGTGTAACTGGCACAATAGTAGAAAGCCCTGGCAAAGGGCAATCTGTAGAACTTAAAGCTACAGAGATTGAAGTCGTAGGAACTTGCCCAACTGAAGGATACCCACTGCAAAAAAAACGTCATTCATTCGAGTTTCTTCGCACAATGGCACATCTTAGACCACGTACAAATACAATCGGCGCGGTAACACGAGTCCGAAACGCTTTGGCAAAAGCTACGCACGACTTTTTCCAAGAAAAAGGTTTTTTGTACATCCACACGCCCATTATTACATCTTCTGACTGCGAGGGTGCAGGACAGATGTTTAGGGCCACAACAATGAATTTAGAAAACCTTCCAAGAACGTCTACTGGTAAAATAGACAATTCTAAAGACTTTTTTGGTAAGCCAGCGTTTCTAACAGTTTCTGGCCAGCTAAATGTCGAAGCTTACACCTGTGCACTTGGAGACACATACACATTCGGGCCCACATTTAGAGCAGAAAATTCAAATACATCACGCCACTTGGCAGAATTTTGGATGATAGAACCAGAAATCGCTTTTGCCGACCTTAACGACGATGCCAACTGCGCAGAACAATATTTTAAATACGTCATAAAACATGTTCTTGATTCATGTCAGCAGGACATAGAATTTTTTAATAAATTTATAGACAAAACACTGCTTCAACGACTTGAACACGTTGAACAGACATCGTTTAAACGCTTGCCATATACGGATGCTATAAAGCTTTTAGAGGCATCTAACCGAACCTTTGAATTTGATGCTGCATGGGGCAAAGATTTGCACTCTGAACACGAACGTTATTTGGCAGAAGAATACTTTAAAAAACCGGTTATCCTTACCGACTACCCAAAAGATATAAAATCATTTTACATGCGCATGAATGAAGACAGCAAAACTGTTGCAGCAATGGATATTTTGGTTGCAGGTGTTGGCGAAATAGCTGGTGGTAGCCAACGCGAAGAACGGTTAGATGTTTTAATATCAAGAATGGAAGAGCTGGACCTGTGCCAAAGTGATTATGAATGGTACCTCGACCTGCGCAGGTTCGGAAGCATTCCACACGCAGGATTTGGAGTTGGGTTTGAGCGGCTTGTACAATTTGCAACAGGAATGGAAAATATTCGCGATGTTATTCCGTTCCCTCGCTACCCAGGCCATGCTGAGTTTTAACCAAACAAAAATTAATTGAAAAATGATAAAGAGGCTGTACAACAACCGTAGGCATTTATGAAGAAAGGAACTGTGTGGAAACAACATTCCGCAATCAATGGTTTTCTCCCTCAATGGCTAAAAAGCTCAAAGCAACTCCAAAATATGTTCTCACTGGCGGTGCTTGTACAGGCAAAACAACATTGCTTAATGAAATGACAAAATTGGGCTACCAAGGAGTTCCCGAAATTCCAACATTAGTGTTTGAAGAGTGCCATAAAAAAGGTATTCAAACTCGCGGTGACTCCACAGATTTTCAAAGAATGCTTTTGGCGCGGCAACTCGAACTTGAAAGCAAACTAACAACGCAACCGGCTGCATTTTTAGACCGCAGCGCTGTCGACATAATCGCATTCTGTCGCTTTTTTGGCATCACAGCACCCAAAGAAATTATTGAAGCTGCAAAAACATATCACTTTGCTGCTGTTTTTATGCTCGACTTTCTACCGTTTTTTGAAACTGACAGCAATGCGGTACGCTGGGGAACGGTAGAAGATGCCAAAGCAACACATATTTTACTCAAAGAAGTTTATCGCGAATTTGGCTACAATTTTATTGATGTACCACCTGTTGGCGTTGCAGAACGAGTTAACATTATACAAGAAGAATTAAAACAGATTCGAACAACAACACAGAGAATCAACGTACAAGCACAACTCTAAAAACACAAAAAACCCGCGGAAGAAGTAATTCCTCCGCGGGTTTTCAATATTTTCACTGTCGTATCTTACATTCCTTTGTGCCCAATGCCTTTACGCATCATCCAATGGCCCATTCTAGGATACATCATTGGGTCAGAACCCCACATCAGATAACAAAAAGCCATTTTTATGGCCATAAATAATAAAATAGCAAGACCGATTCGAAACCAAAGTCTCCAGAAATACTGCTTGTTTGATATATCATCTGGACGTTTAAAAAAACCCCAAAAACCGTGTGTTTGAAAATACAAGAAGCCAAAGAGTGCCGCAAAACCCCACATCATCAAAAACTTGTAAAGTTTAAACAAGAACATCATGACGCTATCCTCAAATAAAATAAAAAATCACATCACAATAAATTATCGCAAAATTACTAACTGAAATTCAACACTTCAAACAAAAGCATATTTCAGTTCATTTTGGCAATATATTTTTCTTACTCTACTTCGGCAATCTCTTCGTTGATAAGCTCTATCTTTTGGCTTGTTATTGGATTACCTCCCAATTCAACACATGTCCCATTTTCAGCAACCCATTTTGCAAACCAACTTGGCAATTCAGTTATTTGATTACCACTCAAATCAAGCTTTTTGAGCTTAAGAAAACGGATAACCTCTGGCACTTCATCAAAATAATTGCCGCTTAAACAAAGAACTTTGAGTCCACTTAGACGATGCATGCTCAATGGTAATTCAGAAAGGTAATTGTAACATAAACATAAAACCTTAAGACCTTGGCATCTACCAATTTCTGAACTGATTTCTTTAAAATATTTAATACTCCCATCTTGACAATGAGAAACGACATGAAGTCTGTTAAGAGCTAAAAATTCTATATCGCGATGAATAAAAACTGCACTTGAAAAGTAACTACCACTTGTCTTCAAAGCAACTGCTTTTTCTTCTTCATCAGAAAACACTTTTTGATAATTGCAAACTTCACCACGAAGTAAAACAAATTCCGCATCTTTTGGCCTTTCATGAAACCCTATTACTGTATGTCCATGACCGCCAAGTGTGATGAGTCTTACTTCATTTGATAAACATTTTTTCTGTCCATTAACACAGTCAAAAAAACATGCATTCAAAAAAACGCTAGAAAACATCATACCAAATAACCAAATACAAAATAGTTTTTTCATATAACTTGATTCCTAATAAATCATGTAAAATAAAACACCCCCGAGTTTCCCCGAGGGGGATTTTCAAATTAAATGCCCAGGCAGTATTTATTTTTGAAATCCATTGCCCATCTATAAAATATTACAACCAACTTGGGAATGAATTTTTAAAGATGTATTGCGAAAATTACGAATAATTTGGGATATATAAATTTTAAAATCATGCAATGATATATCTTTTGCCTCTTTTATATCTTCTAGACTTGGTATGAGTGATAAATAATAAAATATATCACCAAATATTTTTTTTGGCTGTCCAATATTGTCATTATTTTCTATTCTTAAAATAGTGCTTCTAATCCAATCTGCTATAGGTTTCAACCTTTCTATTAAATCAGGAATTGACACTACCCAAGTACAAAGACAAAACAATATTTTTAACATACTTTTTTCCTCATATGGAAAACACATTCCCACTAAATCTACATAATATGTATCCATAATATTCTTTAAAGGCACTGTGCCGCAACTAGAAAACTCACACCAAACTCCTTGTAGCAATGCAATATCCGGAGTCATTAAATAACGATATTGCCCGCCATCCTGGATTTGAATAAACTCGCCAAAAGCACCCATTTTCAAGAGGCGAATTGTAGTCCCAAGTGCAACACTAGCCTATCCGATAACTACTCCAGTTTCTTCAAAAAATACTTGTGCTGGTGTTTTAAATCCAAGAGATTTTCGAGGCCTACTATTTAATTTACACATGATCGTAAAAATG
>DAOVOC010000087.1 GCA_030629865.1 bacterium | reverse complement strand
GCCTATTGATTATCATATTAAAGGGTTTAAGGCACTTGGCGCGCAGGTTTTGGAAGATGGCGATATGGTTATGGTTGAACTAGCATCAGCGGCACGAAAAAAGGTTGATCGTCGGGTGATTTTTGAATACCCAAGTGTGGGGGCTACAGAAAATTTGATGCTTTGTGCAGCAGCCCTTTCTGGCTCGACAACAATTGTTAATGCGGCCTTTGAACCAGAGGTTCTCGATCTGGTGGAAGTTTTGCGTAAGATGGGCGTAAAAATAGAATTTATTCTTCCTCATGCAATAAAAATTTACGGATGCGATCAATTAAAGCCTATTGAGCATGCAATTTTACCAGACCGAATGGAAGCTGGCTCGCTGCTTTGCGCCATTGCGGCAACAGGTGGAGAGGGTGGAATTTCCAATGCTCAGCCTGAAAATATGGAACTATTTTTAGAAAAACTACGAGAGATGGGACATTCTATTGAAGTTGGACCCTCTGGCAAAGGTATTTGGCTGACTGCATGCAAAAAACCGCAGGCTGTTAGCTTTAAAACAGCTCCATACCCAGGATTTCCTACCGATTTACAGGCCCCTATGATGGCGGTCCAGCTAGGAATACAGGGAACGGCTGTGGTAACTGAGACAGTTTATGATGGGCGGTTTGGGCATGTTGAACAGTTTTGTAAGATGGGTGCAAACATTAAAATTTCCGGCCAACGAGCCATTGTTGAATGCGGAAACCCACTTTCTGGTGTTGATATTATAGCTCTCGATATTCGTGCTGCTTATGCACTTTTGATCGCTGGCCTTACAGCATCAGGCTCAACAAAACTTCATGGTATTCATCATCTCCAGCGTGGGTACGACCGTTTTGCGGAAAAGCTACAAATTCTTGGTGGAAAAATTATTGTGAAAGATAATTCTAAAAAGCTGATGAAAGCTCTGTAACTTCTTGAGTAATGCTTGTCTGCCGTATCTTATTGAATTCAAGTTTCATTGTTTCTAGGTGTTTTTCTGCATTTGTTGTTGCCATGTCCATTGCTACAAATCGGGCTGCGTCTTCGGCAAAAAGAGATTCATACAGCGCTTGTTGGATGGTGATGCGCAGATAGTTTTGGGCGAAAGTTTCTAAGATTTTCTCCTTTTCTTGTTCCCAGATATATTTAACTATTTCAGTTTTTTTTTGATGATTTCCATTTTCTGGTGGAAGAAGTGGTGCAATTGTATGAAGTTTTGGTTTTTGTGTAAAAAGGTTTACAAATGTGCTTCCAAGGTATGTTATGCGTGAAAAAGGTTTCTTCTGGCTTGAAATAGCAGAGTTAATTTCTTGAGATACGTCAATAATTGAATTGACAGAAAGTTCTGCAAAATGCGTAATTATATTTGGTGTTTTTTCTGATTTTGCCTCCAGGCTTGTCTGTGCGATTTGTTGCGCTCTAGAGCCAATCGTTATGAATGACGGAGATTGATAATATTCAAATTTAAGTTTTGTTGCTGCGTATCGGACGAGATTGTTGCGGAATGACCCGCACATACCCCGTATTGGAGAGATAATTATAATGAGAGGATTTGAGTTGGTTTGGTTTTCTGGAGTAAGTATTGGATGTCGCCACTTAGGATATGTTTTTATGATTTCAAAAAACGTTGATTCGATCATTTGTCTATGCCGTTGTGCAATTGCGTAGCCATTTTTTTGTTTTGAGTGTGATGCGATGGCGACAAGCCTCATAGCATGTGTTAACTTTTGAGTGGCTTTGACGGCTGTTATGCGTCGCCTGAGTGGCATAAGGCTTGCCATATGTTCCCCTGCTGAATGATGAAGAGAGTTATAGCGTAAAATAGTGGGGAAAAAATTTCAATTAGTTTGAGCTTGTGGTGCAATTATGTGGAATGCTATATATGAAGAAAAAGATTTAAAAGATATTGTTAGTGAGCATTTTATGCCTTTATTTCAGGCTAGCAGTATTTTTGCTTTTATTGGTCCACTGGGTGCAGGAAAGACAACGTTTGTACGTGAGTGTTTACGCCAGATAGGAATTGCAGGCTTAATTCAAAGCCCCACATTTACATATTTAAGCGAATATGGTGGTAAAAACCATATTGAAGTGTGTCACTTTGATTTATACAGGATAGGTTCTGAGGAAGAATTTTGTTCAATGGGGTTTGATGAAGTTCTGCAGCGAACCGATTCTGTTTTTTTTATTGAATGGCCAGAAGTTGTGTCCAATCTTCTTTCAAAACTTTCTATTCATAAAAAAGTGTATAAAATAATGATTGATTATAATGAGAAAAAAATGCGTTCACGCCAGGTTTTATGCGATTTATAGGTATAAGAATTTAGCGATTGATTGAAAGTTATATTGAGTGTGCCTTTATCATTTAGAAAAATGTTGCCTAGAAAACATTGAAATCTTGTTCACAAGCAGTATGCTTGGAACAGAAAGTTTTTAAAGTTAAAGTATAGTGCTTGGTTTTTTGATATAGGTGTCACGGATGTTGGGGGGAGATTCCTGAGCGGTCAAAGGGGACGGACTGTAAATCCGTTGGCTCTGCCTTCGCAGGTTCGAATCCTGCTCTCCCCACCATAAAAGGTAGAGCATTCTAGATGTAAAGATGCGGGAGTAGCTCAGTTGGTAGAGCGACAGCCTTCCAAGCTGTAGGTCGCGGGTTCGGATCCCGTCTCCCGCTCCAGGATTGCGCGGTGCTGGCATAGCTCAGTTGGTAGAGCAGCTGATTTGTAATCAGCAGGTCGCTGGTTCAAATCCAGTTGCCAGCTCCATTAGCTCTTGGGTTTTTAAATGCCCCTGTAGCTCAGTGGTAGAGCGCTTCCTTGGTAAGGGAGAGGTCGCTGGTTCAAATCCAGTCGGGGGCTCCATGGTATGCGAATGTGGTAATTGTGCTGGATCGGAGATGTATGAATGGCTAAAGTAAGAACGGTAATTCATCTTGAGTGTGAAGTTTGCAAGTCAAGAAATTACAGCAAGCGTGTTTCGAAAAAACGAGCGTTCGGCAAGCTGCTTGTAAAAAAATATTGTAAAAAATGTTATAAACATAATGAGCATAAAGAGACTAAGTAAGAGTTGGAGAGAGGCCAGTAGCTCGAATCGGTAGAGCAGCGGACTCCAAATCCGCGTGTTGGGGGTTCGAGTCCCTCCTGGCCTGCCAGATTGTTGTGTGTGTTTTTTGTGGGGCGTCTGTAGTGAGTAAAGTGTTAACCTTCTTTTTTGAAGTAAAACAGGAGCTTGGGAAGGTAACGTGGGCAAAATTCGATGAGTTTGTTGGGCACACTGTTGTCGTGTGCATTACGGTGGCGTTTGTTTCGGTTGTTCTCAGTTTGATGGACACGGCGTTTAACTTGGCCCTTCAAAGGCTTTTGTCTTAAGTCGGAGTGCTGTGTTGCCGCTAATCTTACGCGAGGATCTGTTATGAAGCGCTGGTACGTGTTGCAAGTTTACACAGGCTCTGAAGAAATTGTTCGGTCTGACCTGTTGAAACGTATTGAAGAAGAAGAGGTGCAGGAGCTTTTTGGTGAGGTTGTTGTTCCTACGAGTAAGGTGGTCGAGCGGTTTTCTGTTGCAGATATCGAAGAAAAGCGAGAAAAGATTTTTCCTGGTTACCTACTTGTTCAAATGGAAATGAATGGAGACTCTCATCGGCTTGTTCTCAATATGCCGAGAGTTTCTCGGTTTCTTGGTGGTATAAGTCCTATGGCTCTTGCTGATCGTGAAGTTGAGCGCATTTTTGCTCAGATGAGTGGTGAGTGTGCCGTTGCTCGTAG
>DAOVOC010000055.1 GCA_030629865.1 bacterium | reverse complement strand
TAAGCCCTCGATTTATTTGGCGCTTTGCGAATAACATCACCCCAAAATTTTAAATCAGAACTCCACACATCATTTCTAGCAACGGTCGCCTTGTACGAAGAAAAAAGTAACAAGAATGCAAAAGCGTATTGATACGCACGATCGGACCACTTCCATCCATGTTCTCGCAGAAACGCAGCAATCCACATAACTACATAAACAACCAGGTACGAAAGCAAAAGCATCATGCCAACTGAGCCAAGGTATGTTTTGTAGTCGTTCGCCATTTCGGCAGAAGGCACAATGCTGGCACGCGGCCCAACGGCTAAGAAAAACCACACAATAGAAAATGCAACCAGGCTACTTTTATCACGGAGCCACGAAAAAACAGCTGCAGAGAAAATAGCAATCAGCGCCATAAGCGGAGCAACAACGTCAAACTGCCAAAAGCTTTCTGCCATTTTATAGTCATAATCAAAGCTCAAACCTCTTGGCAAAAAGAACATGATTATGTAATGCAATAAAACTTTGAACTCAGAAATCATGTAACGAAGCGCCGTAATTTTTACCGTTGGCGCTTCTGTAAGCAAATTACCACGATTGCAATCTAATGCAGCATCAAGACTGACAACACTCGAAAGCGAAAACGGAACTGTTGATGAAAATGAAAAACGGTAAAATGAACCATAAAGAGCAACAGCAATCAAAGCATGGACTGGAAGCCTAAACAAAAACTCTTTCCAATGTTTCCATTGAGCTATAAAAAAAAGATCAACCATAAGCAGCAATATCGGCAACATGACGATAATCTCTTTAGTTCCCGCCGAAATAGCCGCCAAAAAAGTAGCAAATCCAAAGCAAGCGACTTTAAGCCAAACTTTTTTTAACTTTGTTGCTAAAACAAATAATCCTATAATCAACAGCACAAAACACGTTGCCAGCCCTTCGAGTCGCATTTGCGTAATGTACGTTGCTGTTTGCGTTTGAACCGGATGTAATAAAAAAAGGCCTGCCGCCAGCACAGAAATCAGACCGGCATTTTTTTTCGCAAAGCTCGAACGTTTTAGGCCCGCAAGAAGTGTTTTAAAAATAATGAACAAAAGAAATGCATTAAAAATATGCATTCCTAGATTAAAAACACGAAAAGCGTACGGCCTGAGCCCCCAAGTATGATATGTAAATGCATTCATAATCATGGAAACCCAACGTGAGTGGGCAAAAAATAGCGATCCGTAAGACTGAAGCTTTAAATAAAAATTATCAACAATGGTCGGTGCATCATCGAACATAAAACCAAAGTTCATAGTTGGTGCATACGCCATAAGCGTGGCGAGCGCGACCAGTCCAAATAAACCGTACAAACCAAATTTGACATTATTTTTCATTGTTCCTGCCCCCTCAAAATATCTTGACGGAATAAACCATGGAATCATGCGGTCACCTCATCGGCAACACCCTGCCCAAAAGCTTCACGAAGGTCTTTGCCTGTAATTACTCCGTCACCATTAGAAATTTTGTCCTGAAGCCTTAGCCTTCCCAGCTCTTTTCCAACAGTTTCCAGGGCACGAGGCCCAAGTTTTCCAGAGTTGCTTGCCGTAAGCAGAGTATCCATCGCTTCGCGAATCCCCTTTGAACTTTCTATACAACTTGCAACGCGGCTATATGCTGAAGGGAAATCCTCTCCCGCCCCCCAACAAACACGAAATAAACTTTCTGCCTCATCAAACTTCTTTCTCACAAAAAGCGTTTCGGCCAAGTTATATGTAAATCTTCCATCACGAGGAAAGCGTTCGTGCAAAATTCTGTATGATTGTTCTGCCTTATCAACCTGCCCATCAAGGTAATACGCATTAGCTAGGCAAAACTCAAGCTGAGGGGTTAGTCCACCACGTAAAATAGCCTTGTTAAACGCATCTACAGCTTCTTTGTAATGCCCCAATCGAATTCCAACTTGTCCAAGCGCAAAAAAACCTTCTTTGGTATCCAAGTCACCCTGAGTAGCTTTTTGGAAATATTCCCAAGCGTTATCTTTTTCATCTTTTTCAAGATACATACGCCCTAAGTTGAAAAATGCTTTTCCATAATAAGGCCGAAGCTTGATCGCAGTTTGCAGAATTTTTTCGGCCTCTCCATAATTTTTCTTTTTCAAAAGCAGTGTACCCAAGTTGTTGTACGCCTCGGGATACGATGGCGAAAGCCGAATTGCTTGTCTTAAAGCATCAATTGCTTCATCATCTCTTCCACTAACCGAATACGCTACCGCCAGATTGCTCCACGGATCAGAATAAAATTTGTCCAGCTGAACAGCCTGCAAATAATGAGGAATAGCTCGCTCATATTTATTTGCTTCAGAAAGCGCAACTCCCAAATTATTGTGAGCACGAGCTTTGCCAGGCGCTTTTCGAACCGCGTCTTCCCAAAATACTATTGTCGAACTCCACACATGGTTGCGTGCAAGCGAAGCACTTCCCAACAAAAATGTCGCAAGAACAATGGCGCTTGTATTTATAACATTCGCATTCACGCTAGAAAGCCACCCAAAATTCTGCGAATATTTTTTTAACGCAAAGACGACAAGCCTCACAAAAAGAATAGCCAACGTAAAAAATAGGCCAGCATAGGCCAAGTATGCCTTGTAGTCGCACACAAGTTCTGGTGATGCAATAATGCTGCAACGTGGCAGCACTGCAATCAAAAACCAAAAAAGGCCAAATGTTACAACCCGCTCACCACGAACAAGCGCTGCATACAAAGCACCACCATAAATTCCCGCTAGCGCCAAGAAAGACAAAAACGAATCTGGTGCTAAAAAACTTTCTGAAAGCTTCCAGTCATATTCAACGCTCATTCCTACAGGAAAAATAGCCATTCGCAAGTGATGCAAAATAACTTTGAATTCAGAAATCAGAAAATGCATTGGCGTTATCATGTCCAATGGCGCATCAGTTAAGATGTTCCCCTTGTTGTTGTGCGTTTGAGCATTTAGCTTTGCAACATTACCCATAAAACTAACGCCAAGAAATCGAAGCAATGTGAATACAATTGCCCCTGTAAAAATGGCATGGTATGCCAAGTTTTTCTTAAATGCAGACCACTGCCACTCGGAAATAAAAAACCAATCAATAAGCATCAATAAAAATGGAGTAACAATAACTATTTCTTTAGTCCCGCACGAAGCAACACCAGTCAACACACCCAATCCAAATAACCCAAGGCGTGTAACGGTCAAACGAGCCTGCAACGACAAAACCATAAGCAATAAAGTTGAAAGGATAAAAACCGCAGCAAGCCCTTCTAACCGTGCTTGAATAACATAAGAAACCGCTTGCGTTTGAATAGGGTGTAACAAAAAAAGAGCTGATGAAAGTGACGCAATCCACAAAGCATATTTGCGCAAAAACTCATTGCCCTTCTGCCTCATGCAGACAACAGAAACAAGAGCAAAAACTAGAACACCGGCCATAATATGAATTGTTAAGTTAACGGATCGATAGCACCAGGGATCGAATCTTCCCCACTGAAAATTAAGTTTATTTAAGGCCATACCAAGCCAGCGCTGCGTTGTGCCCAGCTCTGCCCAGAAATTAAAACTTCTTATATTAAAATTTTTTGTAATGTTGGCAAGATCGTCAAATTGAAACGGATATTTGAGCGATGGATAATAAAAAACAAGAGTTAAAATTGACAACACTGACGATGGCACAAGCCAGTAAAACCACCCTAACTTTCCCTTGTTACAAAGCTTTTCGCCAATGACATCCTGCCCAACTCCATTCTCCATGCCTTTCCCCCTTTCCATTCCCCTAGCCCACAAGCAAAATCGTTCTGATTGCGGCTTGATTGCAATAGAGCACTGGCAAAGTTTATCTCAGTTTGATCATAAGTGAAGAGGTCTAATGTTTGACCACAACCAGAAACTTATTTAGCATGTAAAGGTTTCAACTTTCATAAGACTTACAACAAAAAGAAAGTAAACGGCATGACTATTTCTGCAGAAATAAGCCGGGAAATTATATCTGGCATATTATTCGTGCCAGCTTTGGCATTTTCAATGACACTTAGAGGATTTTCGCGTGCATTAGTAGCAAAGTGGCTAGGCGACCCAACTCCAGAAGATAATGGGTTTTTAACCTTCGATCCAACAGCTCACGTTGATCTTCTTTTTACAGCTCTCTTTGCAGCCGTTTTGACAATAATAGATATCATTATTCCATCATCACAAATAGCTTTAGGCCCAAAACTTACAGCCATGTTTCTACTTCTTCCAAATTGGTCAAAAAGAGTAGAGGTAAATCCTCTTAATTTTAAGAACTCAACTCTAGGCATAACAATTTCGAGCATTTCTGGAATGGCAGGAACCTTTTTAGGAGCAGTTATAGCTGCCTACCTCATCCGCCTGGTCTCTTTTGCTTCAATACCGACATTTGCTCTTGAACCGATTATATTGTCCTTCATACTCCTTTTTCATTGCTGCATATGGTTCACAACCATCCAGCTCCTTCCAATTCCAGAATTCGATATGTGCGAAATTATTATGAATCACTTTCCACAAACACATTCATTTTTCAGGTATATGGCTCCACCAATCGGCTCTCTAATTTTTATTTCCCTGATGGTATTTAATGTACTTTCAGCATTTGCCGGTATTATGGCCCTTATTGTTTCCTTATTTGTTTTCATCTAGGAGAATTGTCATGAAATTTTCTCCACAAGATCAAATTAAACAATTAACACAACATACAGCCCAAGTTCTTCCTCAAGCGGAACTTGTTAAAAAACTTGAACGTAAAAAACCATTAAAAATAAAGTTTGGCGCTGATCCTACAGCAGCTGATTTGCACCTAGGCCATGCCGTCGTACTTTCCAAATTGCGTCAGTTCCAAGATTTAGGGCATGAGATTATATTTTTAATTGGTGATTTTACAGCACGCATCGGTGATCCTACAGGTAAATCCAAAACACGTCCTCCGCTAAGCGAAGAACAAATAAAACAAAATGCGGCGACGTACCTTGAACAAGTTGTAAAAATTTTAGACAAAAAAAAGTTAAAAATCGTTTATAACTCAAAGTGGCTTTCCAAGCTTTCGTTTGCCGATGTTTTAAAGCTATGTGGAAAAGTCACCCTTGCACGCATCACCGAACGTGATGATTTTGCCAAGCGCATTAAATCAAATACTGCAATCGGACTTCACGAACTTTTATACCCCATCATGCAAGGTTACGATTCAGTGGAGCTGCACGCCGATGTAGAGCTTGGTGGCACAGACCAAACATTTAATCTTCTTATGGGCCGCCACATGCAAGAACAATCTGGTCAAGAAGGCCAAATTGTTTTGACAATGCCAATCCTTGAAGGCCTTGATGGCACAGAAAAAATGTCAAAAAGTTTAAACAATTATGTCGGGCTCAATGAAGATGCAAAACAAGCCTTTGCAAAACTCATGTCTATTTCAGATAAGCTCATGTGGCGCTACTATGCCCTACTTTTACTAAAATCTGAATCTGAAATTAAGCAGATGCAGCAAGATGTAAAAATAGAAAAACGTCACCCTATGAATCTAAAAAAAACCTTGGCATTCGAAATCATTGAACGTTTTTGGTCTAAAGAAGATGCACTAGAAGGACAGCAAAATTTTGAAGCTATTTTTCAACAAAAAGATTATTCTCAAGCTTTGCAGGTAAAGATAAGCAATGAAATATCTTCCCCATGCTGGATTGTCGACTTACTCAAAAACACAGGAGCTGTAAAAACATCATCTGAAGCAAAACGACTCATTGAAGCTGGCTCCGTAAGTATTAATAATAAAAAAGTAGAAGAATTCCATAGTCAGGCAAATTGGAAACAAGGTTCGATTCTTAAAGTTGGTAAAAAGAAAATTTTCAAACTCATCTAATTTTGTTTATCGACTATCTCTATTAAAAAAACAATCCCCACAGAGAACACCCTGCGGGGATCAATTTCTTTGTGCCAGATTTAACTGGCGGGGCTGACGAGACTCGAACTCGCGACCTTCCGC
>DAOVOC010000013.1 GCA_030629865.1 bacterium | reverse complement strand
TGGTGCCGAGGGGCGGAATTGAACCACCGACACGAAGATTTTCAGTCTTCTGCTCTACCACTGAGCTACCCCGGCATGTCGTAAATCCTTATGCAACAACGAGGCTACACCTGGGGAAAACCCATGTCAACTACTGATTAAGCTTGGGTTATTCTGGGATTTTTAGCAGGTGGGTTTTTTGACTGAGTTATTTGTATATTTGCTAATTTTGTTTTCGTTTCTAGATTAATATTTTGAGTTTTACCGATAGGCATAATTTTTTTAAGAATGTTGCGTGTCCAGACTACATGTCGCTTAACAGCGCTTTTGATACGTTTGATCATTTCTGCGCCATCAGTCATAGGTAATTGTTCGCCAATTCCTCGATACTCAGAGATGATTTTGCAGATTTCTGCTGGAAATTGTTCAGAAAGTTCTGTTGGTGTGAATTTTAAAATTTTTCTAGCAATTTTTACATCTTGCCAGCTTCTATAAAATTTTACTAGATATCTTGTGCCCCACATTCCAAATGGTGCTCCTGCAAGAGAACTTAACGTTTGGGATAATTGAACTGAAAGGATTCCTTTTTGACCATCTTTTTTCCAGGCTTGTCCAAATTTGTATGCGGCACTATCTTTTCTAAAGAAGTTTTCATCAGGATTGCCTGGTTGTCGTTTTATATAAGTTATGGCCTCCCATAGGGTGTTCCAAATAAGTGGTCCATCAGAGTCTGTTATTTTGCTTTTTGTTGATTTGCACGCGATTAATTTTCCTGCATAGTAGCCTGTGAAGTAGCCTGTTATGCCGCCAGCTGCAGATAAAAGGTTGTCGACGAGGTTGGCCGTTCTGTTTGAAGGAACCATTTGCTCTATGAACAACCATTTTTCATCTTCATTAATAATTGTTGTAGCGGCTAGTGAGGCGGAAAGAATAAGTGCGCCAAATATATTTATTAATCTTTTAAAGATGTTCATTTTTATACCTTTAATGTAAAAACCCATTTTGTGGGTCTTTTTTACAATCTTTGGGACTTTAAGTATTAACGTTTTTTAACAAAAATACAGCCTGTCAAAAAAAGAGCAGAAAAAACAAGTTTTTGTGGGTTTGGAGTGATAAATAGAAATAATAGTTTAAGGTGCTGGAACCCTTACTAAAGCCTTGTTATTCTGGGTTACCTCAATTTTGTTGTGTAGGAGATGGTGATGTTTGAAGAAAAAATAGGCGAAATGCTTGTTAGCTGGGGCACAATTACTCCAGAGCAACTTGAAGATGTTATCCATGAATCACAGCGTTTAAAGCAACCATTGAGTCGAGTTTTATTGGAACGCAAACTAGCTTTGCAAGAGGATATTGCTCGCGCGTTGGCTGTTCAATTAGAAATTCCGTTTGTGGAGCGGATTTTAGAGAATATGGTTGATCAGGTGATACTGGGCAAGGTTTCATTTCAGTTTTTGCGTCGGCATGTAATAATCCCACTCATGCTTGATGGAAAGCCGACCGTTCTTACTTCTAATCCGCGTGATCTGCAGCCTTTAGATGATATTGCGCTTCTTATTCCAGATGGCGTTGCTCATGCAGTTGCTCCCAAGCCAGTGATTATGGATGCAATTAATAAATATTATCCGTTTGATACTGGCAAACAGATGATGGAAGAGCTTAAGGACGAGGAAGAGGAAGAGTTTGATTTGGAGTCCATTGAGGAAAAAGACCTCATGGATATGGCCAATGATGCGCCGATTGTTAAGTTGGTTAACCATATAATCTTCCAGGCCGTCAAAGACGGAGCCTCTGATATCCACATCGAACCATTCGAAAAAGAGCTCTCTGTACGCTATCGAATTGACGGTGTTATGCATCAGATGCTGCTTCCGCCAAAACGATATCATGGTGCGATTGTTTCGCGTCTAAAAATTATGTCGAACCTCAATATTGCAGAAAAACGAGTGCCTCAGGATGGTAGAATTCAGGTTCGTGTGGCAGAAAAAACAATCGATCTTCGTGTTTCAATATTGCCATGTAATTTTGGTGAACGTGTTTCAATGCGTATTTTAGATAAATCCAAAGGGGCAAATGACCTTGAGTCTTTAAAGATGAGCGAGCTGAATTATGATTTAATAACTTCGGCAACATCACGTCCCTACGGGATTATATTGGTTAGTGGACCGACTGGTTCTGGTAAAACGACAACTTTGTATTCGATTCTTAAGCGGCTAAATAACAAAGAAAGAAATATTATTACGGTGGAAGACCCTGTTGAATACACCATAAATGGCATTAGCCAAGTACAAGTAAACGAAAAGGCTGGGCTAACTTTTGCTAGTGCTTTGCGTTCTATTTTGCGTCAAGATCCGGACATGGCTTTGATTGGTGAAATTCGTGACGGCGAGACTGCTCAGATTGCAACTCAGGCAGCTTTAACAGGTCACTTGGTGTTAAGCACAATCCATACAAACGATGCTCCATCAACAATTACACGTTTAATTGATATGGGAGTTGAACCATTTTTGGTGTCTTCGTCACTTATTTGTGTCATTGCACAGCGACTTGTGCGTATTTTGTGCGATGCATGCAAGGAGCAATATTGTCCATCTCCACAGATGCTAGCAAAGCTTGGTATTTCTGCACTAAAAGCGAAAAAAATGATCTTTTTCAGAGCCGTTGGGTGTGAAGAATGTTTAAACACTGGCTACAAAGGGCGAATGGCGATTTTTGAAGTTATGAATGTTGATGACACTATGGCCAGTTTGATTGTACAGCGCGTGGATGCCTCTTTAATACGACAACATGCGCTTGGACGTGGGATGAAAGAATTGGCTGCAGATGGTTTGAGGTGCATTCAAGAAGGTTGGACTACAATCGAAGAAGTGCTTGCAGTTTCGTATGTTGATGCTTTCGTAGAGGAATGAAACTACGAAAAACTGGCATAGTTTAATAATTGATTTACGTCTTCGTTTCTAGGAACTTTGTTTACAATAGATTACTTTTTGCAAAGTTTTTGTGGCCTGGATTCCACCGCTCCAGATCGTGGTCTGGGACAGGCGCCGGCTGGGATAACAAATTGGAAAAGATTGAGTTGTGCAACAACGCCAAAAAAACTCAAAAATGTGACTTTTTGAATGCGATTTGTTGTTTTTCCGTTGGTGCGACTATGAACTATGTGTTTTGGATATGAATCGTGTGGAAGGAAAGTAATCACATGCAAAATAGTGTAAAATTATTTTTGATTGTTGCTGTGGTTGTTGGTTTCGGACTTAGGGGCGTTGCGCAAGATGATATGTGCTTGTTGGATAAGCAAATTATTCGCGATGCACTGGCCTATTGGGATGAAGATGGAATAGTGCCAGATACCAAATCTGATCCAATTATGCTTAAAAGTAGCTGTGAAGGATTAGACGGAAGTCCCACCTACTGGGACTTAATGATCAAAAAACATGAACGGTCGGATGGTAAGCCATCTGGTTTTGTTGTCTATCACTTTAAAACAAATTGTTCTTTGCCAACTAGTGATAGATTTTCTATATACAAAAAGGAAAAGGGTATTTGTGCGTGTTCCTCCTCAAAGATGTACTTTCATTTTAATAAGGATTCGAAAGAGTTCAGGGCTTTAAAAAGAAAAATAAATGCTTGTGAAAGTTTCGCTAGACAGAGAGTGTGTATTTGCACGATGTTTAATTGCTTTACAAGTAGTGGTGCACTTTTAGGTTTTTCAGCTATGGCCGCAACATTTTTGATAAAATTGTACGAAAATAAAAAGAACCAAAAGCGTGATCAAAGAAAAGCCAACTTTGGTAAAAAAGATAAAGATGGGAAATCTGAAGAAGCTCCACAAAGTGCTTTTGCAAAGACTTTATGTGAACTTAAAAAACTAGGACAAAACAAATTGTTTTATTCTAGTTTGGTAGTGACTGTTTTGGGTACTTCTGCACTTTGTATTGGTGAAGAACGTTTGAGAAATTGGGGCAGCAAAATTGGATTAGTAAAAGCTGCTGTATAGTTTAATAATTGATTTAACAACAAATAAAAAACACGAAGGAAAGTCAATTTGCCCTCCAAGTATTCGGCCTATTTGTCATCCCAGGCTTGACCTGGGATCCAGTAGCACTTTGATTTTCAAAATCACATTTAAAATTCAGTATTGTCTTAACTAGAAAAATTTCTCTGGACTCCGGGTTAAAGTCCGGAGTGACATCATTAAAAAAGCTGTATTAAAGGTTTTTCATTATACATATTTTTTCTTGAGCTCACTATTGCCAGTCAGTAGAGTTGATGAGGCGCTCACCTTTTTTAGAAGTGGAGGGAGTGGGTGAAGAAAGCAGTCAGAAACATCATTTTTATATTTTTTTTATCATTTGTGTTTGTTGGTATTTTTGTTTTTATTGTGCCTTTGGTAGTCAATCCTTGGCTTGCTTCACGCGGTATAAAAATTAATAGTTGGCGGATTCAACCAAATTTTTGTGGCCTTATGAATTGGAAAGAGCCTTTAATTGCAGGACGGTGCACTTTTTCTTTATATGACTTGGCGGAAAAGCCCATTGAATTTGAATGTTGTGGTCAGGTTGGTTTTAAATTGGGGGCTGCGAAAATAAAAACGTATGATGATGCATTTGTGCTTGATGTGGTGCGAAATAAAACACAGATTGATTTTGATGGTAGTGTCGCTGCTTCAGCTTTAGAGCTTTACAATGTTCCGGCTTATGCCATTGGTCCTTTGCGTTTAAAAGGGCATGGTAATTGGGAAAATGGAGCGTTGGTTTGTAAGGGGACTATAAAAGGAAGCTTAAAAATCGGTGATATATTTGGGGCTTCATTTGCACTTCAGGCTACGAGGCGTTGTTTGAAAATTAATTTTTTAGTGGACATGTCAAAGCTTGGGCAGTTTGTTGGCGATGCACTGTTTGGTGTTAAATCCGGCTTTGTTAATTTTAATATTTCCAATTTTACACCACTATCTTTGCCGGAGTGGATTGCATTTTCCGTTCTTTCGCGTTCGGTTGAACTTGCAGGCGCTTTTAAGCCAGGAGAGGCTTTTGTTGGTACATATTGCATAAAAACAGAAAGAAATGGTGCAAAGAATAACAAAAAAGGTGTGTGGAATGGCAATTGGTTTTTTAAAGAGAAAAAACTTTTTGTAGGTGGAAGTTCTGGTATTTTGAATTTTTCGGCAGAAGTTAATTGCGGGCAATATGGAGTTGGACTAAAAAACTTTATTCTTAGAAAAAATGGTGATACCAAATTTTTTGTAAAAAGGGCTGAAGAAAACACAAAAAAGATTATTGGTTTTGTTGATTGTGATGTTATTAAGAGCTGCTTGCACAGGCGTGTTGCAAAAAAGATTATTGGAGATGCCGGCAGACTACGATTTGATGTTGATTTGACATCATGTGGAGAAAAAATAGAAGGCAATATTAAGCTTTGTGATGCCATGCTAATGTCAAAAGGGGGCTGCAATCCTTTGCAAAAACTTTGTGGAAGTTTTGCTTTATCCCACGTAAATAAAAAACTCACTTGTAAAAATGTTGTGTGTGATTTTTTGCATGGATCGATTGATGTGCCAGAACTTATATGTGAGTACGATGAAAATAATCATTTTCAAAGAGTGCAAATGCCATTTGCTTTAAATAAATGTTTGTTGCATTACAAAAGTGATCTTTATGCGATTGCATCGGGAAAAATGCATTTGAACAAAGAGTATGGCAAATCGGCTATTTTAAAAGGTGCGTTGATTTTAGACAAATCAAAATATAAAGGAAGAGGACTTAACCATGGTCCGTATCCTGCATTTTTAGCTGTTGATCGTGCTCTTAAGAAGGGTGATGGAGTCAAGCTTGATGTTGTTTTAAAATCACGAGAGGCTGTGCAAATAGATTCTCTATTATTTGAAGCTGGCTTGGACATTAATTTTAGAGTCAAAGCTATGTTTTGCGATGATCAAATTCACAATGTTTGTGTTGATGGTGTTGTTAATATTTGTGGTGGTGCTTTTCAGGTTCTTGAAAATTATCTTGATATAACACGTGGAACAATAAAATTTTTCCCATCAAGACCGGCGGATCCGATTGTTGATGTTGTTGCATGTGCCCGGGTAAAAAAATACGAAATTATTATACATGTTTCTGGTTCAATGCATGATCCATATATTACTCTTTCTTCATATCCAAACTTGCCTGAAGAACAAATTGTTTCTCTTCTTCTATCAGGAGCAAAACATTCATCATTTTCGCACATGCTTCCAGGGCTTGTTGTTAGTCATCTTGGAAGTGTTATGCCAAAAGAGCGAAATGGAATGCGGCTTGGAAAATTGGCACATGCGCTTACAAAGCCATTTAAGAAACTGCATTTACTTCCTTATTTTGCAGATCCTGATTCTGGCCAGCTTGGTGCAGCAGTTGATTTAGAGGTTGGACCTGGGCTTTATGCATCGCTGCGCAAGGGGCTTAAGAATACTGATGATCTATCTGTTCAGATGGAATATTTGCTAACAGATAACTTAAGTTTCAAAGTTGCTCGTCAGGCCCACGGTGATGTTGGTGGAGAGTTAGAAATGCGAGTGAAATTTTAGCGATATCGAGTTATGCTTAGCGGGCTTATGAAAATAATTGATTTTGTTGATTGTGAAAGGTTTAAAAATGGGAAAGTTTTCAAAGTTTTTTTTGTTTTCTGTAATTGTTGGAGCCGGGACATTTTTTGGCAAACCTTTTTGGAATTTTGTAACCAATGCTCAGTCTCCAAAAGTTTCATGTCTTAGGCTGAGCAAAAACCCAAATTTTAAAAATGTTGCCGAGTTTGATGTTGCCGTTGAAAGTGTATGCAAGCTTAAAGATTTAAAAGTTTTTTTAAATGACAAACCATTAGATATTGATGTTTCTAAAGTTGTTGAAAAAACGTTTGCTAAATGTGAAGTTGTGCTTGATTCTTCAACGTTGAAGGACGGAAATCATGAATTCAAGGTAGTTGCGGTTGATGGTGGATATAAGGCTGCGATATCTGTAGAAAAATGGAATATCTGTGTAGACAATTTGCCGCTACGAGCTGAGCTTGAAAAGAGTGATTTTAAAGTTATGCAAGGTCGCACGATTCATGCAACTATTCAGACAAACAAAAAAATATCAGAAGGATTTATAACTTTTAAAGGCGAAAAACATAAATGTGTAAAAGTGTCTGAGCAAGCAAATATTTATGAATGTTTTATTCCTGTTGAATGTGATGTTCGAGCTGGAAGTACATCTTTAGAAGTTTCTTTGTCAGATTCAGTTGGCAATGCTGTTAATGCAACTGGATCGGTAAAAATTTTGCCGGCTGATTTTTCTCGCTACGCAAATCTTTCGATTTCTTCTGAAAAATTACAAGACGAGCGCGAAAACAGTGTAAGTAACTCTATTTTAGAAAGTGCTTTGGAGAAATGGACGCAAAGCTCTCCAGATAAAAAACTATGGAACGGTTGTTTTGATTTGCCAACCATCGTACAGCGTTACAGTACACCTTTTGGAGAAATTAGAACAACGGCCGAAAAAGGCCGCTATATTCATAAAGCTGTAGATATTGTTAACTCTCCACGCAAGGTTGTGTGGGCTAGTCAGGCCGGGAAAATCATAATAAAAGAACGATTTATGATGACAGGCAATACGGTTGCCGTTGACCATGGCATGGGCGTTGTAACGCTTTATTGCCACCTCGATGATTACGCCGATATCGAAATTGGTGACATGGTTAAAAAAGGAAATCCTGTTGGTACAATCGGTAGGACCGGTTATGCAACGGGATATCATTTGCACTGGGAACTAAGAGTTAATAATGTTGCTGTTGATCCTTTGCAATGGACTCAAAGAACTTTCTAATGCTTGCGTAACCATTCAATAAAGCTTTGGGATTTCGTTTTTGTTCTTAACCAGGCTTCTTCTGCAAAATATCCAAGGTCCCGAATGGAAGGCCTTGGGAGTCTTTCTAGAGTGCGAGCAAGAAATATGTTGCTAAAGATTAATGGAATGCCAATTGCGTACGTTATTAATAAGTTTTTAAGGGTTTGAATAAACTTTTTTTTTAATTGTACTTTTTCTTCTTTGGAAAGTTTCATGAAAATTGGGGCTGTTATATTCATGGTGATTTTTAAAATGGAACGACATTTTTCTTGAGAATTCCAGACTGTTTTTATGAGTTGAAATTCTTTTATATAAAAATAAATCGTGTTTGCGCAGTAGCCGCCCAATGAAATTGCATAGCTGGTTTTTTTTAATAGGTTGAATACTCTTTGACTGCCATCTTTGCGTATTGTTGCCAATTTTTGAGATGTTTTTGAATTTGCAAATTCTGCGATGAGGTTTGCAATTTGCGATTCTGCTATTTGTGGTATTGCAACAAGTATTTTTATGGTTTCTTCTTTTGTTGCTTTAGCGGGGATTTGATTCATCGAATTTAAGATATAGGTAGAAGTGGTAAGTATAGTGATGAAAATTAGGCCTGATTTTTTGAACATAAAACCCTACATTGTTTTTGAGATGAAAGATATTTGTTAGTATTTGGCTATTGCAAATAGAATATGTATGTGGGTGATTTTGTCAATGGAAGTTACAACTCCTCATTAAGTCTATTCGTTAACTCGAATTCCAAAAGATCCCGCTGCAATAAGTGTTCCGTTAGCATTATTGGATAGCAAGTTTGCAAAATAATATGGTGAATGAGCGTTCCATGAAACATCAGTTTGTGCGTGGCTATTTTTCATGGTGTCTGCATCGTTTGTAATTTTAAAGTTCTTGAGCAAATCGGTGCGTTCAGCGTGAGACGAAATATAGCTGTATCCAACACCGTTGATGTAAAACCCCATGCGAAGAGGACTTAAATTAACCATCGGATCGGTTGTGTCAATTTGGTTAACTGCCGTAATACTTTCAAAATATCTGTTTGCCGGTGTTGCGTCAGCGTGTATAACGCCTTTTACTTCAAAGCGATAAAGTTTAGCTGTATCAGAAGGTAATGCACCCATTAATACATACAAATTTGCAATTGTCTCGGCAGAGCCAACCGGAGCAACATTGTTTTTGATAATTGCTTGAGGATCAACAGTTTTTAAATCAATTGAAAGAATAGAATCTGAGTTTGGTAATGAAATTTCAGTCCAGGTTCCCGCGCCGTGTATATCTGTTTTGTAATAAAGTCGTTTAGTTGTTGCCAAAATTGCGTGAGCAGCTTTTAGAGTGCTGTCGTAGTAGCCCCCAGTGGCCTTTAAGTCGACAAGCTTTTCGTCGCTTGCGCAAGAAAATTCCAGTGTTGTTACTGTTGATATATCTGTATCTGTGCCGCCAAAATGGGTTGCACCCATTGTAACCTTATAAAGATGTGTGTCGGTCATAACAAAAAGGTTTGTTCCGTCTGCGCGCAGAGAATAGACGGGTTCGCTAATGCCTGTTAAAAGCTTAAAAGTACAGCCCTCAAGGTTACCTCCTCCACCGGTGTCGCAGTTTGCGAGGCCGGATGAACTATCCCATCCCGTGCCATTGGCTTTGCTAAGGACCAAAAGGCCATTTGAGCTGCCAATAAAAAGCCACCCAGAGTTGCTTGCCGAAGTACGAGATGTTTCGCTGCAATATAATTCTCTTATAAGAACGAATAGTTCTTCAGAGAATGAATGTATGTTGTTGTCGCCGGTAAAAGTGGTTGCAGGAATAGTTTTGGGAGCAATTCCTATACCCATTTTAACGAGATAAATTTTTCGATATCCTGCAGCGACAAGCCATGAGTTTGTACCAAGTCCTGTTGTTTCAGATTCGAAAATATTGCTGTGCCAAATTCCACCATTAGACCAGTGCATGTTCTGGGCAAATGTTTCCGTTAAGTCGGCAAGGCCGTACAGCGTGCTGCCTGTTGTGTTGCCAGTGCCCCACTGGCTTTGTCCAATGGTATCTCCAGCAAGTGTTGAAGTGTAGGTGGTCCACATATTTCCCGATGTTTCGTCTATTGCAAGGCTATATGCTGGTGCATAGATTCCACCTGTTCGTGCCCATGGAGTCCATCCGCGAATTGCTCCGTCAGTATTAAAAATTGCGGTGCTGGAAAAAACGCCATTTTCACCCGTTGAAACGGAATCTGATGCAATAAAAATAGAGTCTCCAACAATTTGTATATTTGTTATGTCGACAGAGTCTGTTACTGGTGGTCTAGCTCCGCCAACTAGTGCTGGGGCTTCGTCTTTAGCTGAACTGTTTCCATCGTGTAAGTTTGCTAATGCGGCTGCTGGTACTGTAAACAGACCAGAGCCACTGTTTTCTGAAATTTTTCCTATATTTGCAGCTGTTGCATTATTCATAACCAATGGAAGAGCAAATATTTTAGCTGACTCATTAACATCAGTTGTGACGGTGTCTGCATCAATCTGTGCAATAATATATTTTTTATTTGTTGAAGTGGTCATGATTTTTAAATGGTTTGTCGACATTGGGTCATAAACATTTTCACCTGCTATTTTTACTTCGCCGCCTATAAGTAGTGAAATATCGATCGCGCCTGTTAGGGCCAATTGTGTTTCTTCAAATCTTCCGACTAAAATGCCAACCTTTGCTTCGTTGGCTAAGGATAGTGTTAAGCCAATAAAGAGTCTTTGTAGGTCTTCATCCCAACACATTTCAGGAATGGCAGAAAGAGTTGCATTGCCCATCAAGTCTCTAATTCCGGTTGGAGCTGTTGCATTGTGCATGCTGCGTGTCCGTGCATATGATTCTAATTTTGTTTCTGAGCGATTTGCTTTAAGAGCTCTAATGCAACTTGTTGCAGTACCAAACGCACTTCCGGTTGGTTTGAGTGCAGCAAAAATTTTATCGCTCGAAGCTGTTAGCCGTACAATTTGGTCTGCTGCAGTACTTTCGTCTGTTACTGTTAAGGGGTCTGGTTGTAAAATCGTATTGCTTGGTGTCGTACTATTGATAAGAAATATGCGATTGCCAACCGAATCCACAGAAACTACGGGTTTACCGTTCATGAGTGCCAAATTGGTTATTTGAGCTCCATAGATCGGGCTTAGTGTTGTTGCGACATCATTTAAAATTACACTTTGTGGGGCAATGGGTTGTACTGTAATCGTTCCATCTGAAAGAAGAGTTGATTGTGCTAATGAATATGATCCATCAGTTTGATTTACAGAGGCGTTGCTTGCCAAAAACATTGTTTGATTTGTTTGATTAAAAGTTGAAAGAAGAAAGTTTTTGCTTGCTTTAGCTGTGTCTGTAACGCGTGCACAAGTTGAATAATTTAAGCATAATGCAGCTGCTATCAACAATGTCTGTCGTGTTGTCATAAATGTTCCTTATTTTTCTAAAAAATAGAGATTGAGTTTACACTTTTTACGCGTTAGTAACATGGAAAGCATAATGCTGGCAAGTAAAATCGATGCGATGGTGAGTTGTGCGCCATAGAAGAGTTTGGTGTTTGATTCAATAAAGATTGGTAAAAAATACAATGCAATCGAATATATGGACAAAAATGCAATGATACTGAGTGCAAGTTGTGGTAGAAATCGCCGGAAAAATTCGAGGAAATGAGAAAAATCAAATGCGACATTGTGTTTTCGTGCAAGTAAAATTAATAGAGCTGGCGTTGCAAGAAGGTCAACAGCAATTGTTGCGGTAACAATTCCATAAATTCCACCGTAAACAGTAATGCTAAAAATGTTGCCAGCAATTTTAAGTGCAGTTGTAAGTGCAAATGTCCACGTTGGTGTTTTTGTATCTTGGAGGGCGTAAAAAAGTCTTACCATCACACGGTTGATAGAGAGAATGGCAATTCCGAATGCCAAAATAATGAGCATGTTTTTTGCAAGGATAATTTGTGCTCCGGTTGCTTTCTGTGAAAACAATACTTCAAACAACAGTTTTGATGTGAACATCAAAAACAGGGAAACCGGAACTGCTGCCCAAACGAGAACTTTTACAACTTCTGTCAGACAAAAGCGTAGTCGTTCTTTGTTTTGTAAGGCCATGCGAGAAAAATATGGCAGAAATGTTACTGAAGTTGCAATGCCCAAAACCGCGAGCGGGGCATGCATAAAGCGATAAGCATAATGAAGAATTGTTAATTGGCCACGAGGCAGGTATGAAGCCACTACTGTGTCGAGTAATATATTAATTTGATAAACTCCAACGCCAGCAAGGCACGGCCCCACCTTAATTATTACGTGCTTAAAATCGTTCCAACTTTTTTTTGTTAAATGGCCAAAACTCAAATTTTTATATTTAAATGCCAAGAATCTTGGCAGAAGTTTTGCAAGGCCAGATGCTAAAACAGCGTAGCACAGCCATTCTACAGGCATGCTGTAATAAATACCGGTTATTAAAGCTACAATTAATGTAATGTTAAATAGAACTGGGGCGAGGGCTGGTGTGAAAAAATGGTTAACAGCTTGCAGCGCGGCGGTTAAAATTGCGCATAAAAATACTATAAAAATAAATGGGAACATTATCGAAAGATAGCGCGAGGTGAATGCTATTTGGTCTGGTTTGAATCCTGGCGCAAATACTTCAATGATGCAACCCGGACACAAAACAATTACAATGCACAAAATAGCAACGATACTGCCCAGAATTATTGTGACCATAGAAAGCAGACTGCCGATTTCATTGCTACGACCTTCATGTTTCATGCGAGTTAGGTAGGGAATAAGTGCTGCCGAAAGGGCTCCTTCGGCAAAAATTTGCCTAAACATGTTTGGAATACGAAATGCTGTTAAAAACGCGTCAGACTCTGGTCCAATTCCTAAAAACCATGCCTGGAGGATGTCGCGAACTAGTCCGAACCCTCTGCTGAGAAACGTAAGGCTGCCAACCTGTAACGTTTTTTTTAGAAGACTTCGTTTTTCTGATTCCATGTGATCGCAACTGAAAGATTCTATCTTTTTTGACAGTGTAGTATTGTTGCACGAAAAATATGTTTTTGCCATTAGGTTATAATTAGATTTTGCCCTAAAACTTAGGGTTTTTGTGTTACATATGACATTGATTTAATATTTGATATATCTTTATTGTTAAACCATTTTAAAACCCTTATAGGATTCGGTGTTTTGTGGGAAACTTGTTCAAGCTAAAATCTCCATTTAAACCGACGGGCCATCAGCCACAAGCTATTGAATTGTTGGGCCAAGATAGGCCAGGAAAATCTCTGCTTCTTGGTGTTACTGGTTCTGGTAAAACATTTACCTTAGCGAATGTCATTGCCAATCAGAATAAGCAGGTTTTGGTGCTTTCCCCAAACAAGACTCTTGCCGCGCAGCTTTACGAAGAGTTTTCGCTTTTTTTCCCCGAAAATAAGGTTTGTTATTTCGTCAGCTATTATGACTACTATCAGCCAGAATCGTATGTTCCTTCTAGTGACACCTACATTGCTAAAGAAACAAAGATTAATGATCAAATCGAACGGTTTCGTGTTGAAGCGACAGCTTCGCTTATCAATCGGCCGGATACGATT
>DAOVOC010000093.1 GCA_030629865.1 bacterium | reverse complement strand
TTTAATTTAAGTTCTTCAATGGAATGAATTTTTGAAACAAGCGCGCTACATCCTTCGTTTACAGGTTTTAAAATCAGCGGCAGCCCGATATGTTCTTTTATTGTTTGTAGTTGTATGGCCATTTTTTTAGTTGATTGTTTCCAGCCTTTCCATTGAATTTTACCGATTGTTCCAGCTTTGGGGACATCAAAGCCTTGCTGACGCAAAAACTCATTAGTTTTAAACTTGTCCATGCACATAGAACTTGTAAGAACGCCTGGGCCATTGTAAGGCAAGCCAAGCATTTCTAAAGTTCCTTGCACACATCCGTTTTCGCCTTTGCCGCCATGGAGCGCCAAAAAAGCAAAGTCACAAATTTTAGGCAAATCAGACCAGCCTAGCTTCATTTCTGGTTTAAGGCCGAGCACAAGATCACAGGTTGCATTTTTTACCAAAAGTTCGTGGTTTATTTTGTAAAGCTTCATGCTTTTGTCTACGAATACCGGAATCTGTTCGTATTTTTCTGGTGGAAGTTTGTAATAAACGTTTCTTCCAGATTCGAGAGAAACTTCTCGTTCGGCCTTAGAGTCGCCTCCAAAAAGAACTGCAACACGTAATTTTTTTTTATGAGTCATGTTTTTTTCCAAAGTTGTTGAAGGCAAAGGAATGTTGTAGTGCTTTAGTTCAGATTCGATCATCGTAGAAATCAGATCGGTGTGGCTCATGCCAGCTTTTTGCGCTTGGTCGAAAAGGAAGGAAGAAGGGCCCATACCAGAAACAGTGTTTGGATCGATTATAACTATGGTGCCATCTTTTTTTAAAAAACCATCGATACGCGAAATAGTAGAGAATCCCAAAATCTTGCTTACAGATTCACATAATTTGGATATGCGATCTTGATTTTTTGTGCTGCATTTGGCCGGAGTAATTTTGGAAGCTCTGCCTGGCATATATTTTTGATCGTAGTCATAAAAATTTGAGCCAGATTCAAGAATGATTTGGGTAACTGCCAATGTTTTCCAAGAATGATCCTGAGCTTGAAGGCAAATGCACGAAAATTCCATGCCACGTACAAATTCTTCAACGATTATATCGTTGTGATTGTTCGGATCAATCTGCCAAGCAGTTTTTATTGCGGGCAATAAATCCTTTGGTTTTTCTACAACAGTTATTCCAACACTGGAACCTTCACTGACTGGCTTTACAATGCATGGAAAAGAGAAATTTTGTTTTTTAATTAGGTCTAAAACTTTTTGTGTGTCGATATTTTGAATTTGTGATGCTGCAATTGCGATATCGCGAGCAGTTAAAATTTCATGTAATTGCATCCATTTTTTTTGTGTAACTTTATTCATGCTTAAAGCGCTACCAAATATTTTTGATCCAAGATATGGAATGTTTTGAATTTCTAGCATGCCTTGTAATGTTCCATCTTCTGCAAATTTTCCATGGACGGCTAAAAAACAAAAATCGATATGACTCGATAAGTCGTCCCAAGAAATTTGTGTAGCTTCAGTATCCAAACGTTTGCGAAAGTCGGCTATTTTTCCGCGGTGCATGAATTTGAATGGTAAAAGATATAATGCGCCCAGCTCAGTTTGAAAGATTGGCACAACGTCAAATTTGGTAATGTCTATGTGGTCACAAACTGTTCTGCCAGAATTAAACGAAACTTCTCGTTCCAGAGACATTCCGCCCATAAAAATACCGATACGCAATTTAGAAATTTTCATTTTGTGAAAAGCCCTGATTTACAAAGTTTTTAGTGCAATAAATGATACCTAAAAAAACAGTTTAATGCTCGTTACTTTTTTCTTGAAGTGGATATTAGATACTGTAAACTTTCAAGAAGTTCGAGCTAGTGCAATTATCCAAGGAGATGTGGTGAGTGTTTTTAAGAATGTATTTTTAGGTGTAAATCTTTTTGTTCTTGCTGTTTTTTGTTTCAGGCCTCTTTCTTCTTCAACTATTGATGATGACGACAGATCAGCCGTTCAAAGTGCATTAATGCTTTCGCAGCAACAAGAAAATCTTGATGAATTTAACCAAAAAATACAGCAAAGATTGCGTGAGAGAATAAATGCAGGAATGTCTGATGAAATGGCGCTACAGGCAGCTTTAATAGAATCTTATGAAGATATGAAAAAAAAACAGGATAATGTTGTTGATCCAGGCTCTTTAGAAGCACAAGCAGTTGAGCATGCAACAATGCTTTCTGAGCAGCAGGCCGAGCAAGATAGAATTAAACGTAGAAATAGCCATAAAACCCAAAATTTAAAAGGTGATTTAACAGAAGATGAAGCGATGCAGATTGCAATTGCAAATTATTTGAATGAGTTGGAGGATGGCATAGATTCTGACATTGAGCCAGGTTCATAATTGTTTTTGGGCATTTATGTAATAACACCCTAAAAAGGCTTGTTTTTTTACTAAAAAATACACTTTTTGTCTGTGAATAGAAAAAATCTGAACTTCTGCTAAGTCTAGTGTGTGATTGTGGGTAACATCAGTAGGCTTTTCTCGAATAGAAGTATATGCACGCGCGAGTTTTTTCAGCGACAACCATTGGCGTTGATTCCCACCTGATAGAAGTAGAAGCAGACCTTGCTATGGGGATGGTTAACTTTTTTATAGTTGGTCTTCCAGACAAAGCAATTAGGGAAAGCAAAGAGCGCATTCGCGCAGCGCTGAAAAATAGTGGTCTTAAAATTCCAGATCGTTTAATTACTGTTAATCTTGCTCCTGCACATTTAAAAAAACAGGATACGCTTTTTGACGTTCCCATTGCGATTGCAATTTTGCAGGCTGCTGGGCTGACAAAACTTTCAAAACAGTTTTTAAACGAAACATTATTTCTTGGTGAACTTTCTTTAGATGGTGCCATTCGCAAAGTGTGTGGTGTTCTTTCTATGGTTCATGGAGCAAAGCAGGCTGGTAAGAAACGAGTTTTTGTACCTGCAGAAAATACGCTTGAAGCAAGTGTAATTGAAGGCATTGAAATTTTTGGCGTCAATTCTCTTACAGAGTTAGTTGCAGCACTTAGAGGCGAAAAAAAAATATTGCAGGCACAATCATCGGCCGGTGTTTTTAAGCCTGCAGCACGCGAACAAATTGTAGACTTTTCACAAGTTAAAGGGCAGTGGCAGGCAAAGCGGGCACTTCAGATTGCAGCCGCCGGTGGGCACAATGTTTTATTTGTTGGTCCTCCTGGTGGTGGCAAAACAATGCTGGCAAAAAGATTTTCAACCATTTTGCCAGTAATGAGTTTTGAAGAATCGATTCAGACAACAAAAATTTATTCAGT
>DAOVOC010000096.1 GCA_030629865.1 bacterium | reverse complement strand
TGTCCAAAATGTGATGAAAGAGCAAAGCGCGAGACAAATACAATGCCGCAATGGGCAGGTTCTTGTTGGTATTTTCTGCGCTATCCAAATCCTGAGTTTGAAGGCGGTGCATTCGATCCAGAAGACATTAAATATTGGCTTCCTGTAGATTTTTATGTTGGTGGAATTGAACACGCAGTGCTTCATCTTTTGTACGCGCGGTTTTATGTAAAATTTTTACATGATGCTGGTTATCTGCCATTTGATGAGCCATTTAAAAAATTATTTAACCAAGGCATGGTGTGCATGCGATCAGAAAAAACTGGTCGTGTGGAAAAAATGTCAAAATCAAAAGGAAATGTTGTAAACCCAGATGAAATTGTTAAGCAATATGGTTCTGATACGCTGCGGCTTTACATGCTGTTTATGGGGCCGCCTGATATGGATAATGAGTGGAATAGTGACTCAATCAAGGGCGTTTTTAATTTTCTTGGTCGCTTATGGATGTATTTGAATTCAGACAAAATTTTGCCACAAGATGAAGTTGCATCAATTGAAGTCAAAAAACGGTTTCATAGATTTTTAGCTGATTATCAAAAACGGCTAGAAACGTATCATGTTAACACTGCTGTATCATCGGTAATGGAATTTTTAAATGATGTGACTGCGAAGGGGATGAGGCTTGATAGGGAAATTACAAAAGATTTGCTTGTTTCTCTTTCGGTTATGATTCCACATTTTGCCAGCGAAGTTCTTGAAATTAAGCTTGCGGTAAAGCTTTTTGATTGTAAATGGCCTATCTATGATAAAGCTCTTGCTATGGTTGACGAAGTTGCCATAGCAATTCAGATCAACGGAAAAGTAAGGGGAACGATAAGCGTTGCTAAGGATGCTGGCCAGGAAAATGTACAACCTTTAGCCGAGGCTACTGTTGGCAATTATTTTGAAGGCATGCAAGTTGTCCGTGTTATTTTTGTTCCTGGTCGCTTGATAAGTTTCGTGCTTAAACCAGCGGTTTAATTGAAGTTATAAATATAATTGAAAAGGTGGTTTTTTGGTTTTATGAAGTATGAGCAACATGTTATCGCTGTAGACATGAAAAATCGCTTTATTGGTACAGTTGAAAAGTTAGAAGCACATAGAAGAAATATGTTGCATAGGGCGTTTTCTGTTTTTCTATTTAACGAAAAAGGCGAAATGCTTTTGCAACAAAGGGCTGACACAAAGTATCACTCTGGTGGTCTTTGGACAAATGCATGCTGTAGTCATCCTGAACTTGGTGAGAATTGTAAGAGTGCAAGTTCTAAAAGGGTTGCTGAGGAATTAGGGGTTGTTTGCAGCGACCTTTATTATATTTTGTCTTTTTATTATCAAGTTTGTTTTCAAAAAGATTTGTTTGAGCATGAGATTGTAACGATTTTATATGGAGTTATTAGTAGTACGACCAAAATGAATTTAAACAAGAGTGAGGTTAAAGCTGTTCGTTGGATTTCTGAAGATGCGTTACGTAGCGATATGCAGCTAAATTCAAGTGAGTACACGTATTGGTTTAAACGATATATAGATATTTTAGGATTTAGTCCTCGTATGCTGAAGTCGAAAGGTGATATTTGTGATCCAGGAAAAAGAAAAAAAAGAAAAAGTTTCTACAAGCAAAATTCCGTTTGAAGGTGTTTCGCAAGAACGTTTGGTTCGTTTGGCTAAAACTTTGAATAAGATGGCGTATTTGCATGAAGAAGTTGAAGGAAAGCGTAATCAGGTAATTGAGTGGCGTGATGAGTTTAAATCTCTGATCAGAGATTTATTAGGCAGCGACATTCCTGAAAATGACAAGAAGTTGGATGAGAGTGTTGGAATGTATGTTGCACTCCTAGATAAAGTCCTTGCAGAACTTCGTGGAGAAATTGCTTTTTTTTCTCGGTATTTAGAAAAAGAGCCACCTTCAGATATCGAAGTTACAGGTGAAAATCTAAATATTGATTCTACATCTCTTTTTGATATAAAAATCGCATCTATGACAAAAAATGCAAAAACAATGAAGCGAGACTTGCAGGTAAGCTTTTCTCGCTACGAGCACGGTTTAGGGAGGCAGATTAAACAGTTTCAATTGACCAAGCAGTTTCGAAATGCAAATCCAAAAAAATAATTAGTTTTAATTATTGGTTAAAAAAGAAGCAGAGCCCAGGTATTTCTTCCGGGCCCTGCTTTATGTTTTTTATAAAAGTGCTTAGCTTATTACAAGCAACTCTGCACGACGGTTTGGTGCAAGTTCTGCGATAAGACTTTCACGATCATCTTTTTCTGTCCAGACAACTGGATTTTCGCTGCCCATTGCTACAACTTCAATGTTGTCAGCTGGGATGCCACGCTCTACGAGTTGATCTGCAACTTTTTGAGCACGGTTTTGTGATAGTGCCATGTTCCAAGTTTGAGAACCTGTTTGGCAGCAGTTACCTTGAATAACGAGTTTTTTACCATCTTGGATGACGTTTAAAGCTGTTTCAACGTTTTCTTGAAGCAGTTCTTCTTGGTCTGATCTAATGCCTGATTCGTTAATATCAAAGTGAATGGTTTTGAAATTGTATTCGGCTATGATATTTTCTGGAAGTTCTTCTGCCCAGAGATTGATAAGATCATCAATTCCTTTTTCTACATCATCAGCTGTTGCAACGGTTATTTCTTCATCTATTTCTCGTGTGCCACCCTCTGGAAGCATGCCTTCTTCAAGAATTTCTACGTCATTTTCTGCAAAAAGTTCTGCGTCTTCATAGTTATACATTAAAGGAATATCATCACTTTTTGCGACTTTAGTTGTTTTGTCTTTGGATTTTATTTTTGAATCTTTTTTCTTGCAACCCACCATTACAAAGCTCATTGCGAGTAGTAATACCAAATATTTCTTCATGTTTTTCCCCCTACGAATACTTTTACTACATGCCGCAACGCGCGGCTACACTAAACAACCTTACCGCAAAGATATATCATAGATTTCAAGCCTTTCCTACTCAGAAGTTTATAGCTTAGGTA
>DAOVOC010000058.1 GCA_030629865.1 bacterium | reverse complement strand
GCCTTGAGAATAACTGTTTTTTCACTTGTGCCAATAACTTTGCCAGTTATCTGTTCAATCATGAGGAAAAACTCTCTAGAAAAAAATGTAATTTATATTTTCTTTATTGTACCTTACCAGTGCTAGAAATTGAGCGTGCAAGTTTTACAATATAATCGTCCATGCCTGTTTGTTCCATAACATCAAATGCAGTTTTTTCATTCGTTCTTCCTGGAAGCACTTCATAGGTAAAGCAATTAAACTTTCCATCACTACCACGCTCAACACCAACATGATAGTTGGCAAAGATTCCAGAAGAATCTTTTGGTATTTCTGTTGCTTGAGGCAAGTGACTAGAAACAATCCAAATCGAACGTGCAGCCTTATCTGAAACATTTTTGCAAACAGCACGAGCAATGCATGAAGCATCAGAAGGATTTGTCCCTCTAAACATTTCGTCAGCAACAATAAATGAATGCTGATCCTTTGGCACAAGTTGAATATGCTTTAACACTGTCGTAACCCTAGAAACTTCCGCTTTGAACAGTGATTTTTTCGCAACAGGATCATCTTCAACATTTACGTACGAGTCGATATAAGTAAATGGAGTAAGCTTCATAGATTTAGCTGGTGCAATTCCACATGTCTGAGCCATTACAACAGCAAAGAGAGATGAACGCATAAAGGTAGACTTCCCACCAGCATTTGGACCGGAAATCAAAGCATTGCGAGCAACAAGTGGCCCGCCAAGTTCCATAGAACTAGCAACAGCTTCAACAGGTTTAATGAATGGATCCCAAAGATTTTTAAATGCTAAATGAGGCTTTGCCAGACTATCCTTTTCGGTTTCTTCAAACGTTGGAAAGCAATATCCATTTGGCAAATTCCAATGTTCTTTAACAAGACAAGCAAGGGAACAGTAAGCATCAATTTCACCAACAGCAACCAAGGCGCCAGCAAACTCTTCCTTGATCTTATTTAAAAGCTTGTAGGCCTTAAGCACTGAAGTCAGATTAAATATTGAAAACGATTCACTTGTAAACGCCTCTGAAGCAAGCAACTGTAGAAGCTCTGCAATATCTCCATCATTTGCCGAGCCAAGCAATGCTTCGATGGATTCTTGATGGCATAAAGCGCCAAGATACGAAAGCTCGCGCTGAGCAACAGCATCCATTCTCTGCAATGCGCTTATCAGTGGAGCAATGCTCATAAGAGTTTCATGAGCTGCTTTAAGAGATTTATATTGAGATCTTAAATCTTTAATTACTGAATAGAGCATGTAAGACCCAGCACCAATCATCACCAATCCCTTTGCAAGGCTTTTATCATCAATCGTTGATTTTTTAGCGTCGCCATCCTTGCTACCAACACCATCCACATCTTTTTCAGATGAAACATATCCCGCTAAGCCACCGAATCCAGCACCAACAAAAGTACCCGCAGCAGCACCAATAGCCCTGGTTCCTTCTGGTGAAATAGCTGCTCCAACGGCACCACCAGCACCAGCACCAACTAATGCTAACCCACCTGCCGACATCTTATCCGCTGCATTTTCAACAGGTTTTCCCACTTTTTTATAATAGTCATAAACTGACGGCCACGCTCCAAAAAATTGTGAAAACATTTGTTTTCCACCCTTCCAAAGCCCATCTGTTAAACCTTCTTTAAATTTCTCCCATGAACCACCAAAAAGCTTGTCTTTACCAAAAAGACCATGATAAACGTTCACACAGCCCTCACCAATTGTTCCAATATTTCCCAAAAAGTTTCCGACCGTTTTCTGTGCATTAAAAACCGAATAAATACCGAGCGCTGTAGAAGAGTTTCCCAATTTTTCCAATGTTTTTTCAGGCAAAATAAGTTGTAAAAAAAGATTGCTACCAGGGAAAAACGATCCTAGTCCGGAAAGTGCCTTACTTGCTTTAGAATTGTGTTGCCATAAGGACAAAAGCTGCCTGCTTGATTTTTGAATTCCAACCATTTCTTTAGTCAAAGCACTCAAAACCTCATTTTTGCCAGCAAGCAACCCAATAAGTTCCTGGCGACGCTTTAACAAAGAAAAATCGGTTGTTGGAGACGCAAATAGTTTAGTTAAATAAACAGTTCCCATGCTGGTTACAGATCTGTCTACCTGAGCAAGCATATTTGCATGCCAGCTTCCAGCATCACCACACAGCAAGCGAAGATCTCGCCAACATGCAGCACCAATTGCAACAGGCTTACACGGTATTTGCGGTTGAATTTCATCTTGCATAGCAAAGAGTTCATATAACAAAAAATGATCAACAAGGACGGTACGGCTATTAAAGGGCTCTGGCTTTGCATCAATCTTTTGCATCATAGCGCCCGAATCCTTGCCCTGATGGCGGAAACGAAACTTGATCGCAGATTCATTTGCATATGAATAAGCTCGAGAAAAATATGATTTTAACCCTCGATATATTGAAGGAGCAGCCTGTTCCGGCATAGAAATTTGCTCAGACGTTTGCCCACAAATAGGAGCTATCGCAGTAACTACTGACAATAAAATTAATGTACGCAGACAAACTTTAATCACAATCTTCTCCAACATTAATCACAAATAGCATTCTTTAATGGTTTTCACAGTGTACACAGAAGATGCATTAATGAATAACGGCAAATTTATGCAGTACAAAAACCTTAACAAAAAGGTCTTTTATTGCGTGTTTAAGAGCTTTTTCAAAATTTCTTGTAAAACTTTAGGATTAGCTCGCCCCTTTGTTGCCTTCATAGATTGACCAACGAAAAATGCGAACAGACGGTCTTTGCCACCACGATATGCTGCAACCTGCTCAGGATTGGCTTCAATAATTTCGCGAGCAACAAATTCAAGCTTATCTTTGGAGTCAATCTGCTCAAGGCCTTTTTCCTGAACAATAATTGATGGATACTCACCTGTTTTTGTCATTTCGAGAAATACATCTTGCGCAACTTTGCTGTTTATAACGCCTTTTTCAAGCAAAACGACAAACTCGGCAAGCATTTCTGGTGTTATTTTAAGTTCTTTAAAACCAACTTTAGACTCATTCATGTATGCAAGCAGATCACGCAAAATCCAGTTTGCTGCCACTTTTGGTGCCTTACATAATGTTGCTGCTTTTTCAAAATACTCTGCTAAAGACCTTTGAGCCGTTAAAATATTAGCTTCATATGCTGAAAGACCGAATTCATCCTGAAATCTTCGAAATTTCTGCTCTGGTAACTCTGGAATTTTTTCACGAATACGCTCTATCCAGGTATCGTCAATAATGAGTATGGGTAAATCTGGCTCTGGAAAATAGCGATAATCATGCGCTTCCTCCTTGGAACGCATAAATACTGTTTTGTGCTCCTTTGAATTCCAAAGAAGTGTTGCTTGTACTACTTTTTCTCCTTGCTCAATAATATTAATTTGACGCAAAGCTTCGTATTCAATCGCCTGAACAATATACCTGAATGAATTAACATTCTTTAACTCGGTTCTTGTTCCAAGTTCTGTTTCGCCTTTTTTGCGCACAGAAATATTTATATCAGCACGAAAAGACCCCTCTTCCATATTTGCATCGCTAATTCCTATATATTGAACAATGGAACGTAATCGGGTCAAATAAGATCTTGCTTCAGCAGAACTAGAAATATTTGGCTTGGAAACAATTTCGAGAAGCGGCGTTCCTGCACGATTTAAATCAACAAGCGTCTCACCGCCAGCAAAATGAATGTTTTTTCCAGCATCCTCTTCCATGTGAATGCGTTCTAACCAAATTTGCTTCTTGGTTCCATCTTCCAAGTCAATTTCTATATTACCGCCTAAACAGATAGGTTTATCGTCTTGTGTAATTTGAAAATTTTTAGGTAGATCTGGATACATATAATGCTTGCGAGCAAACTCACAAACCTTTGCCAATCTACAATTCGTTGAAAGACCTAACAAAATTGCAAAATCAACCGCTTTGCGATTAATTATAGGCAGAGTCCCCAAAAGACCTGAACAAACAGGACAAATATGGGTATTTGGCTTCGATCCAAACTTATTTGGACAAGAGCAAAACATCTTGGAAGCGGTTTTGAGTTGTACGTGTACTTCAATACCTATAACAATTTCATAATCCAAATGCGCTTCTGCTTGTTCTGGCTCGCTCCGCTTCATTCGTCACTCTCCATGCATAACCAGTTCATTGATTGTACGATCATATCTAAAAAAAAAAGTCTGTCCAAAGAACACTATTCTAAAGAACTATCAAGAGCCAAAAACAAGCTTAAAGTGTGATCCTATTAGCTGTGAGTTACGCTCTAGAATGATTCTGATTTTATATAGTTTTTCAAGTGCCAAAAGTGTCCCAAAAGAACTTCCTGTTAAATAATCAAACTGCTCAACAGGAACCTGTATAGTGACAGTCCCTGTCACCTTTGTTTCACTCATGTCACGCTTAAACCCCCTGAATAATTCATAACTCAATGTTGCAGGAGACTTAACAAAACCATTTGAATGGCACGTAGGACACTCATGTGTTAATTGCTGAGAGAGTGTTCTACCAGAACGTTTTCGCGTCATTTGCACTAGCCCAAATTCGGAAACTTTAAGCGCAACCGATTGCAACTTATCTTTTTCCTTAAGCGTTTTTTCTAACAAACTTGAAAGTTTTTGTCTGTTAGGAGCATGCATCATGTCAATAAAATCAATAACAATCAAACCACCAATATTTCGCAATCTTAACTGCCGAACAACTTCTTCTGCAGCCTCAAGATTTGTTTTTAAAATTGTATCTTCTAAATTTGACTTCTTTTTACCAACAAATCGCCCAGTGTTAACATCAATAACAGTCATCGCCTCTGTTGATTCAATTATGAGCGTTCCACCAGATTTTAGATGCACTTTGCGTTGAAGCAGTTCATCAATTTGTGATTCAACATCAAATTTATCGAATAGAGGTTGAGCACCTTGGTAAAGCTGAACTTTACTAACTTGTTCTGGCATAAATTGTCTTATAAAAGAACGAACTTCATTTGCAGTACTACTTCTGTCACAAACTACAACTTCAGTGTCTTCTTCCAAATGTTCTCTTACAGCTCGCAAAGAAATAGAAATATCTCCATAGACTTTTGCACCAGCCTTGGACTGCTCATAAACTTTATTAATTTCTTCCCACTTGGAAAGTAGATACGCAAGATCTCTTTTAATATCCTTATCCGACCTTCCCTCAGCAGTTGTCCTTACAATCGCTCCCATTCCATCAGAAAGCGCTCCAGAAATAAGCTCTTTTAAACGTGTTCGTTCTTCTTTACTTTCAATTTTTCGTGAAATTCCAATCTGAGGGATATTAGGCATCAAAACAAGAAATTTTCCCGGTAGCGTATAACACGTTGTTAACTTTGCGCCTTTTTCGAAAACCGGTTCTTTTGTAACCTGAATTAAGACTTCGTCACCTTCAGAAAAAATTTTTCCAATATTCATAGCATTGATCACTTCACGCTTACTTTTTTTGTCAGCACCTGAGTCCTGACTTTCAAAAATCCTTTCCGTAGCAAGGACACGATCAACTTCAGTAACATGCAAAAATCCGGATCTTTGCTGACCAATATCGACAAAAGCCGTTTGGATTCCGGGGAGAACCTTAAGTATTTTCCCCTTAAAAAAAGACTTCTCTAACTCTGGTCGTTCTGGAGTCTCTAGGGCAAGATCGCGAAGCTGGTTGCCGTCAAGAACGGCGACTCTAGTTTGCCATGACTCCGAATTAATCAAAATTTTTTTCAAGAAACTTCCTGTTCACTTTGGTGTTATAAAACATTACTCACAGATGGGTTGACTTGGTACATTATACCTAAGCTATAAACTTCTGAGTAGGAAAGGCTTGAAATCTATGATATAT
>DAOVOC010000010.1 GCA_030629865.1 bacterium | reverse complement strand
GCTAAAATTGCGCCGGCAAGAAAGATGAATGATATAAAAAGTGATATCATTTTAATTCTATGTCAGGTTTTAGTTTTTTTAATTTAGTTTTTAACTCAGACTTAAATGCTTCAGTTTCTGCTTTCATTTTTGCAAGAAGTTTTTTGTGCTCGGCATTTCTTCGAGAAAGCATTTCTTGCAGATTTATAGTTACGGAATATTTAGTGTATTTTGTATTCAGTATTTTTAGTGCTTGGTTGCAATGTGGCAATATGGCATAGGGATCTTCGATGCCACTGGCGATGCAGTCTAATACAACCTGGTTTTGTATAAGCTTAGCCAGGTGATAGGTTGGTAACTGGTTGTGTGTAAGCATGTATCCAGATTGATTATTTTTAAGTGCAATTTTTCCGATGGTAGTAGATGTATCTACCTGTTGCAGTTTAAGATTTCCTCTTATGTTGGGTTTGTCCATGTTTTGACATGTTGGGCACTGCCATACAAGTGCTTTGTTGCTTTCTATCGGCAGTTTTGTATTCTCCCAGATTTTGTCTACAAAGCAATCGCAGCAGATAAAATTTTTACATGTCTTACAGCAAAGACTACCATGTTCTTTGTTTTTCTCGTAAAAAGCACGATTTTTATTACAGAGTTTACAGAAGAATTTAGGACAGATTTTGTTTATTCCTTCCTTTATAGTGGCCAGGAAAAAGTTTTTCATAGTTAGTTGAAAAATTATAAGTGATATAGAGATAGCCAATGGAGCCATTGCGCAAGGTGAGGCAAGTCTACCAAGCTTGTGGTTTTTATTTTGTGAGGGCTCTAGCGTTTCAAGTATTTTAGGTATTGCTAAAAGTAGCGATAACGTACCAATTAACATAGCAACTTTTTCGTTTATACGGTTTAGAGTTTCATGACTTTTTACAAGAAAAAGAGAAGGCAAATAAAACTTCGATGAAGCTGGAGTGTAAAAAGCCTCCACGTTTGGTTTGTTTTTAACAGGGGGGACAGTGTTTTCTGGATAAATAAAATTCGAACAAATGATAAGTATGAGGAGGCTGAGAGATTTTTTATTCATGTGTGCTTCCTCCAAACTCGAGAACTTTACGTTTCAGCATATCTTCAGTAATTGTTATTGTTCCAAAATGCGGTTGCCAAGATGTGGGGCCTATTCCTTTACATGCAGTTAGGCCGTAATGGTTACAAGGCTTTTCATAGTGTTGATGTTTATCCAGGATGTATCCGACAACGGTTTTGCCAACCGTTAGTGGCCCCTTGATTGGAAGACCTCCAAGAGCCATTTCTTTGAGAATAGCTCTTGGAGGTTTAACTATTTTGGAACAGCCTTTTTGTGAAATTGAATACTCACATTCTTCAACAAGCATCCCATATGGGTTTGAGGTTTCATTGCGCCAAATAAAAGGTTGAGAGGTGGTAGAAAAATAGTTCTCGGATGATTTAAGAAGTGGAGCTGGTATTTGAAGGGTCGGATAAAATAAATCTTTTATATCGGTTTTACTTTTGAAGGTGCCCTCTTTGATTGTAAGTTCGGTTTCGGGGAGCGTTGGACTTTTGTTTTTTCTGATAAAATTATCACACAGTGATCCTTTGTGCACTTTGGTAAAAACAGTTTGAGAGGTGGAGCTTTGTTCTGTGAATGATGAACTTTGTCGACAAAATGGGCATAAAAGAACAGGCATTAAACCTCTTGAAGTCTGACTTTCAATTGTGTTTTTTGCACATGAAAGACAAAATTCTTTTCCGCAAGCACAGCTCATTTTATCTGCGATGGAAATATCTTTTTCATAACATATGAGGCACGGATTTTCAGGAAGGATATTCTCTGCCTTTTGGTTGTTGGATGTTTTTGGTGAATCTGCCATTGATTTTTTGTTTGACCTTGATTTTTCTAATAATCCTGATTGTTGAAGTTTTTGTATAATGAATGGAAATACTGGAACAATTACGATTCCCCTTATAAGCCATGGTTTAAGTTTTGATAAAAAAGAAGATCGCATGATTTTGTTTAACTCTTTTCCGTTTTTCTCCAGGAAAAATTGGAAAAGCCTTGGATTTGTTATTTTTGCATCAGAGTTCAGTTTAGTTGATCCCCATAATAAATTCTTAATGTAGGCAAATATGCCTAAATCTTTTGGTGTTTCTTTTTTAACCGTTTTATAGTCATGTGCAATTAGAAGCCCCGCTGCTACTGCGCTTGCGGCAGCCAGAAATCCTGTGTGGTATCCTTTCCATTTGGCACTGTTTCTGTATTCTCCAGCTATTAAAAAACCAGATGTTATTGCGATTGCAGAGGCTAGCATGCCTGTATGATGCTTTTCCCATTTTGCATTGGCCTTGTAAACGCTGCATACCGACAAAAAAAGCATAAGCAGAGAGTAAATGTTTTTTTTATTCATACAAATAAACTCGAATAAAAAAATCAGTTTGGCTCATCTATAAGATCTTCCCACATTTTTGTGGCTTGTTCCATCTCGAGTTCTAATTTGGCAATTTTTGCATTATTTTGTTCAAATTCGTCTGTTCCATATTCAAAATTAGAAAATTTTTGTGACATTTGTGCGATTTGTTTTTCCAGTTTTTCAACTTTTTCTTCAGCACGGGCAATTTGCTTACGCATTTTATGAGATTCGGCGCCACTCTTCTTTTTTGTAACGTTGTTTTCTTCCATGGGTGTTTTCTCTGATGATGCTTCTAAAAGGCCTCGGCTTTGGTATAAGTACGATTCATAATTACCTTCGTAAGAATGAATGCTATCCGAATTCAATTCAAAAATTCTTGTTGCAAGGCCATCGAGAAAATCGCGGTCGTGTGAAACAAACAGAATAGTTCCTGGATAAGTTTTTAGTGCTTTTAGAAGAATCTCTTTGGATTGTAGGTCGAGGTGGTTAGTTGGTTCGTCAAGAAGCAGTAGGTTGGCGTTTTGTAAAAGCACTTTAACCATTGCGACGCGGTTTTTTTCGCCACCACTGAGCACTGACATTTTTTTGCCAACATCATCTCCTGGAAACAGAAAGGAGCCGAGTAGGGTACGAACTTTTGATCGTTGCTCGCTTGTTTTGCATGCTTCTATGGCTTCTTCTAAAACTGTTTTCTTACCATCTAATACTTTGTCTTGATCTTGTTCAAATATTGCTGCTTTTACATTGTGCCCAATTTTAACTGTTCCATGCTCTGGTGTAAGCGAGCCCATGATACAGCTTAAAAGCGTAGTTTTACCCTTTCCGTTTGCTGCAACAATTGCTGCTTTTTCTCCACGCTGCAGCTGAAACGAAATGTTTTTAAAAATAGTTTTGGGAGGGAATGATTTTTCTAGTTTTTTTATTTCCAAGACAATTTTGCCGGAACGTTCTACGTCGGAAAATCTTAATTTGAATGGAGGCAGCTCTGGCGGAAGTTGAATTTTTTCTATTTTTTCCACTTCGCGAAGCATGCTTTGAGCCATTTTTGCTTTGCTCGACTTTGCTCGAAATCGATCAATTGTAGCCATTTTGGCTTTGAGCATTTTTTCTTGGTTTGCGGCAGCTGATTTTAAAAGCTCAAGATCATGTTCTTTTTTGACCAAAAAGGTTGAATAATTGCCCTTGTATAATTTATTTGGATGCTGGTCCAGATCAAGAATTTGAGTGCAGGCGTGGTCAAGAAAATATCGGTCGTGACTAACTAGTAAAAACCCAAACGGAGCGTTTTGAATAAATTTCAAAAACCAGTCATGTGCCGTTATGTCAAGGTGATTGGTGGGTTCATCAAAGAGATAAAAGTCGGCATCAAGGAGTAACAGTTTTGCAAGTAAAAGCCGCATTTTCCATCCAACACTCAGTTGGTTTGTTTTTTGGTCCATTTGTTCTTGTGAAAATCCTAGACCGGCAAGTGTTTGCCGGGTCTTGTCTTTAAGCTGCTTAAAATTTATGGCTCTAAGCTTTTCTGAAAGATCGTGTATTCGTTCTATAGTTTCTATGGGGCACGTTGTTCCATCGTGGTTTTCACTTGTTTTTATAAGTGCTTCGAGTTCATGTTTTTCTGCTAATTGTTTCTCGAAAACGGAAAATGCTTCATCTAGTACGGTTTGAGATGAGTGCATAATCAAGTCTTGCGGCATATAGGCTATGGTCGCGTCTTTTTTTATCCCGACAGTTCCCTCATCTGGTTTGTATGTTCCATTGATCAATTTGAGCAGCGTTGATTTGCCGCTTCCATTGCGGCCAACAATGCCAATTTTGTGTTTGGCAGAAAGTCGTAGGGAAAGATCTTTTAGTAATTGTTTGTTTCCCAAATTAAGGGATACGTTGTTTAAATCAATCATATTATTGTTTTTTGCTGTAAATCGGTTGCTTGCAACCGTAAAAAGACCTTCTCCTTAGGATATCTCGTTGATGCTAAAAAGTCACAACTTGCTTGTTGCTGGTGTGTATAGCTATAACAGGACTGCGTTTTAAGGGGTTATTTGTTGGAAGGGATTTGGAGATGATTCATAAATTATCGTTTGTTGTATTTTGTGGTTCCATGATGTTTTTAAATGTTTATGGAGGATTTAGAAAATCTCGCATAGCACGATTTGCAAAAAGAAATCGGTTTGCAGTGCCTGGGTCTTATAAGCGCTCGACAGACCCAATGATAAGGCGAATTGCAAAGTTTGCAGACCAAGATGAAGAGAGCGCTTCGGCTAAAAAGTTTCAGCGTAAGTTAAATAAAAAGTTTGAAAAATTAGCGTTTCTAAAAAACAAAAAATATGGGAAAAACGATTTTTCGGCACTTGGAGCCAAATACCAAGATTCATTGGTAGCATCAACACTCGATATTTTTGATGATAATGTTCAAGTTTCATTAAGTGATGTTGAGCGTAAATATCAAAAAGAATTGTCTGAGCGATTTGGTAGAAAATTGGAAAAAAAAGAGACAGCTCCTGTTTATGTTGGGTGGGTAAATAGTCTTGTTGGGTATGGAGTATTTTCTAACAAGGCTCTTAAAAAAGGTACGTTTTTAGGTGAGTGTGCCGGACAGGTAAAGCATATCGAAAAAGTAAGCCAAAAAAATGAATATATTTATCATTATCCATCTTCCAAGCCCGAAAAACAGTTTGTTATAGATGTTTCGACAGAAGGGAATTATTTTCGTTTTTTGAATCATGATGGTCAAAGCAATATTGAGGGTGAATATGTTTATCACAAAGGACTTTGGCATCTTATCTTTATTGCTGCTCGTGATATAAGAGCTGGAGATCAGCTTTTACTGGATTATGGTCCTGAATTTTGGGAGGGGCGCAAGAGGCCATTGCCGCTATCCTAAAGGGTTTTAGGATTTTTGCTAAAACGAATTCTATGCTAAACTCAAAGCTGTTATTAACTAACGTGGATGTTGCGATTTTTTAGTGTTATATTGTGTGATAAGGAGCGATTGCGAAGCATGGAAAAAAAGGACCAAACTACTAATGCCATTAATTCTGAAATTAATGTGCAAGGTGAATGTTACGAAAGTTGCAATGAGTGCTCGCAGGACTTATGTGCCGATGAACTTCAAAATTGTCAGGCAAGCCTTTTAAGAGTTACTGCAGATTTGCAGAATCTTAAACGAAGGACCGAAAAAGAGCGAGCAGAATGGGGCATGATGGGCCAAATGGCCATTTTGAACGTGTTCTTGCCGCTTATTGATGATGTTGATTTAGCCTTAAGTGTTGCAGATGTTTCTGTAACTGAAGACTCAGATAAAGAATGGCTAGAAGGTTTTAAGCTCATCCAGAAGAAGCTGAACAAGATTTTTGATGATCTTGGAGTAAAAGAAATTGATTGTGGTGCAAAATTTGATCCGAAATTGCACGAAGCGCTTGTTTCAGTTGAGTCTGAAGAGCATGAAGAAGGCGATGTTGTAGAAATTCTGCGTAAAGGATATACTTTTAAAGATAAAGTTATTAGGCATGCCAGAGTGAGCGTTTGCAAGTAACTTGTTGTTTAAATAAGATGATAATGAGGCCTGCTTGCGGTTGAGTGGGTCTCTTTTTATTTTGTGATTAAGGAGAGCGATGGCAATGAAGAAGGTTTTTATAAGCTTATTGTTTCTTGCATCGGTTGCCGCAGGCGCTTTCTGTTTTTTTAGAAATATAGAGAATATTTGTGATGAGTTAGCGCAGGTGAAAGTGGAACTTGCTCAAAGTAGAGAAGATAGCTGTAAATTGCCTATGCGTTCTGCCGCATTACCTAGTTCTATACCGAGTTTGACTCCATCTTCTCGTTGGATTGATGTTCAAAAGCGAGGCAGAAATTCTGTTGTTCAGGTCTTTACAAATGCGCTTGCCTTTAACTGGTTTGAACCGTACAAAGTTCCAGAACAGGGTACGGGTTGTGGTAGCGGATTTTTTATAGATGAAGATGGGTTTTTTCTTACTAACTATCACGTTGTTTCTCAGGCTCTTAGGGTGCAAGTCCAAATGCCAATTTTTGGAAAAGAGAGATTTGATGCCGAAATTGTTGGTGTAAGCCCGGATCGTGATTTAGCTCTATTGCAGCTTGGTTCTGTTGGTAGGGCGCGGCTGCGAAAAGAGTTTGGTACAATACCTTTCTTAAAATTTGGAAGTTCAGATGATGTGCAGCGTGGTGAAGAAATTTTAGCCTTAGGTTTTCCTCTGGCTATGCAACACATTAAGAGTACGCAAGGCATTGTAAGTGGTTGGGAGCGTGTTGTTTTTGGAGAGCGCGGATTTGGACAACTGTGTTTTCAGATGACAGCGCCTATTAATCCTGGCAGTTCTGGTGGTCCTTCACTCAATTCCAAGTGCGAAGTTGTCGGAATTAATTTTGCTGGAATAGCTGGTGCACAAAATGTTGGTTATATCATTCCCGTTAATGATGTCAAAAGCGCCATTGCGGATTTACACAAAGTAAAACTTTTGCGCAAGCCACGGCTTGGATGTGCTTTGCAATACACAAACGAAGATATGGCAAAACTTCTTCAGTTTCCCGAAGGTGGTGGGCTTTACGTTGCAAAAGTTATGGAAGGTTCGCTCATGGAGCGAGTTGGAGTAAAAAAGGGTGATGTTGTTAGAGAGATAAATGGGCATCTGCTCGACTATCAAGGCAATGTTTCTGTTTCGTGGAATGAGGATAAAGTTTCTGGGCTAGATCTTTTAAACAGGCTTGTTGTTGGAGATGAAATAAAATTTATTGTATATCGTGCTGGCAAGCGAAAAGAATTTAAATTTGTTTTTGAAAAAGATGTAGTTCAACCAATCCGTTTTGTATATCCCGATTATGAAAATATTGATTATGAAGTTTTTGGTGGGCTGGTCGTCATGGAACTTTCTATGAACCACGTTGTATTATTAAGTGAAAGCGTTCCGTCGCTACTCAGATATGCAATGCCAGAACATGGTTACGATAAAAAGTTGCTTATCACTCATATACAGCCTACGTCTAACGTTTACAATATGAGGGGAGTTCTTGCTATTGGTTCTTTGTTGACTGAAGTGAATGGTATTAAGGTTTCAACGCTTAAAGAACTTAGAAAAGAACTTGAAAAAGTAGTTAAAAAAGACTTTGTACAATTGAGTACCGAGGATGATCACTTTGCTGTGGTTTCTACACGCTCTATTTTAGATGATGAACAAAGACTAGTTGGATTGTTCCAGTATGATAAAACACATTCTGTGATGTTGGCAGAAGCTGTCAGAAATCAAGAGACTTATGCATAGTTTTGAATAAGTGAAAATGTGCGATAAATTATAAAAAATAACGCTAATTTGCATTTTAGTTTTTAACTATTAGTGTAAAAAATATACAATTATAATGTTGTGAGTTTATGGATCAAGGAGCTTTGATGAAAAACATTCTGTTGGTAATTTTGCTATTGTTACCTGATATGGCTGTTTATGGAAAGAGTGATGTAGCTTGTTGGGATTCCATTCAAGAGCGAAGCCGTAAGTGTATAGTGCAAGTTTTTAATGATGTTTCAACATTTAATTATGGTGAACCTTACAAAGAAGGCAATACTTCTGAAGCCCGTGGAAGTGGCTTTTTTATAAAGAACAAGAACAAAGACAAAGGCCTTATTCTTACAAATTATCATGTTGTTGCAGATTCACTTAGAATTCAAGTTCAGCTTTTAAGCATTGGGAAACGTCGTTTAGATGCAGACGTAATTAGTGTTGCGCCAAAAAGTGATTTGGCACTAATTCGTTTAAGTAAAGATAGTATTGAGCTTATTGAAGAAGAGTGTGGTGAAATTGGTTGGCTTGAATTTGGTAGCTCTGATCAAATGCGCAGAGGTGACGAAGTATTTACACTTGGTTTCCCTCTAGGACAAGAAAGTCTTAAAGGTACACAGGGTGTCATAAGCGGTTATCAAAATGTATTTTTGCAACAACAAGGTTTTAACCGTTTTTGTTTGCAGACAACGGCGCCAATTAATAATGGAAATTCTGGTGGGCCTGCGCTTAATAAAGCTGGACAAGTAGTAGGTATTAATTTTGCCGCATTTGCTGAGGCTCAGAATGTTGGTTACATTATTCCGATTGACGGTGTTAAAAGCGATTTAGACAATATGTTTTGTTCAAAATTGGTGCGTGCCCAACCTATGGGAATGGCTGTTCAGCCTATGACACCATCGATGGCCAAGGCTTTAAAGTGTCCCAAAAGACTAACTGGCGTTTATGTTGTCAGTGTTTTTGATCGTGGATTTACCGGTCTTCTTGGTATTAAGTCTGGCGATGTCATTAGCGAAGTAAATGGTCTTAAAGTCGATTTTCAAGGACAAGTATCTGTTGATTGGAGTGATGAGCGGGTTGATGCTGACGAAGTAACGGCAAGAGTACCGTTTGGTAAAGAAATTGCTTGCAAAGTTTGTAGGGATGGAAAAATAATTACACTTAAGTCAGAAAAAACTCTGGGTAGTTTATTGCCTATTAGAACGTGGTTTCCACCGTATGAGAGCTTCGATTATGAAGTTTTTGGTGGTGGACTTGTTGTTGCGCCCCTTTCACTAAATCTAGTTTTAATATTGTGTGATCGCAAGCCAACCTTGCGTTCTTATTTATTAAATCAAAATCAGGTAGATGGAAAATTAGTTATTTCGCATGTTTTGCCAACATCTGCTGCGAGTGACCCTCGTAACTTATTTAGATTGGGAAGTGTAATTAAGTTTGTAAACGATAAAGAAGTTACAACGCTTCAAGAATTTCGTGATGTGATAAAAAGTGCTTTGAAAAATGAAGAGTTTATTACATTTACTACTGATAATGGTTTTAAAGAAGTTTTTGAATCAAAGAGTGTTTTAAAAGATTCGTTAAGGCTTTCTAAGATGTTTCTATTTACCAAAGAAAATTCGATTAGTTTGAATATGGCTGAGCAAAATTGATTAATAGAAAACGTTTGGACGTAGTTATTACAAAACTGCGTCCAAGCATTTCTAGAACAAGAGCTGCAGAGATTATTCGTTCTGGAGCGGTGACAGTTGACGGAGTTATTGCTAAAAAACCGTCGCTGTTAGTAGTTGCTGATGCACAGATAGAATTATCTGATTGTGAAACAAAATACGTAAGCCGCGCTGGATTTAAGCTTGAATTTGCTCTTGATTATTTTGACATTGATGTAGAAAATCTTGTTGTGCTTGATGGCGGTCTTTCGACAGGTGGTTTTGCTGATTGTTTGCTTTTGCGTGGCGCTAAAAAGGTAGTTGGTGTTGATGTTGGGCATGACCAAATTCATCCAAAGCTCAAAAATGATCCTCGTCTTGTTGTTATGGATGGTGTTGATCTGCGTGATTTAAAACCACTTGCAGAGCCTGTTGATATTATTACGCTCGATGTTTCTTTTATTTCGGTTTTAAAAGTGATTAAGAACGTGATTGTTAATCTTAAACCTCATGGCAAATTGATTGTCTTAATAAAGCCCCAGTTTGAGGTAGGTCGAGAAAACATTGCTAAAGGCGGCATTGTTACGGATGAAGAAGCGCGTATGTTTGCCATTGATAGAATTGTAAAAACTATTGAATCTCTTAAATTTTCTTGTGTTGGTGTTCAAGCTGTTCCGGCTGTCGGTGAAGGCAGGCGTAATATTGAATACATAGGTGCTTTTAGCCGCTAGATTCAACTTTCGAAGCTTCAGCGTGTGCTTGTTTAATTTTTTTCTTCTTGAGGCTTGAAGGAACAATAATTCCACCAGAAATAACGGTTTTAACAGCTTCTTCAAATCTAATGTCTGTTGGTATGATTTTACTTTCAGGCATGATGACAGAAAATCCAAAATGTATGTGGTTCGAAGGAACAAATACCTTCATCATACGTTCACCTTCTGGAACTGCATCTTTTGGTAGAAGTTGTTGGAAGTCTTGATCTGCAGGTCCGAAAAGAAATGCGATACTATAAAAATCATTGTTGAAATGAGGGACAAGAACGACTTGCCGTTTGTGTTCTGGATGTCCTGAAGGGTTAAAGAAGTCAATTAATGTTTTGAGTCCTGAATAGAGTGCTCCAACCATTGGAATATTACTAATAACTTTTTCTAGCGGTTTGATAATGGCGTTGGCGACAAAAAGTTTACCCAAGAGGCCTACAAATAAAATTCCACCAGCGATGAGAAGGATGTCTTCAATTCCGAATGGTGCAAGAAAACGATAGGATAAATTATAGAAAAACATTACTGCCAATATTGTGATGGTCAGTGGTAAAAGTGTAAATATGCCAGTAATAAAAAGACTTTTTATATAATTTACAACAGCTTTTGTCGTGTTCCAGATGATTTGCATATTATTTCTCCAGATTGATTTTTAAAAACTTTTTTAAACGCTATACACAATTCTTTTAAATGTTTTTCTGTTTCTGATTTTGATGCGGTTTCGACCATGATTCGCAGTAGAGGTTCTGTACCCGAGTAGCGTACCACTATTCTTCCATTTTTGAGATAAGTTCGTTGTAAAGCAAGAATGTCTGAGCAAGGAGACGTTTCTAGATTAAGTCGCTTTTGAATTTGAATGTTTACTGTTTTTTGAGAAAATTTTTTAAATGAATTCATCTGCCAATTATTAGTTATAGCGAGTGTTTCTGCAAATTTTAGTGCTACAAAAATACCATCACTGCTTGGCAGATGTTGTTTTATGATTATGTGTCCTGATGGTTCGCCGCCGAGCTCTATATTGTATTTTTGCATGGTCCTTACAACGTGTTTGTCTCCAACATGAGTTCTTGTGAGCCGTTTGTTATTGGTTTTTAAAAAAAGTTCGAGTCCAGCATTGTTCATTATAGTGCCAACAATATTTTTTATTGTGGAAAAGTCCGGGTGTGTAGACAATATGGCAAGTATATCGTCCCCATCTTTTATCAGGCCTGTTGAAGATGCGGCAATAATGCGATCTGCATCACCATCAAAACTAAAACCTAAGTCTGCGTTATTCTGTTTTATTGTCATCACAAGTTGCTCTGGGTGCTGTGATCCGCATTTTTCGTTAATGTTCAGTCCATTGGGAAAACAATTTATTGGTATTACATCGGCGCCAAGGGTTTCAAAAATTTCTGGAGCGATATAGGAGGCTGAGCCGTTGGCACAGTCGACCACTATTTTTTTCCCAGCGAGAAAGCCTTTGTTAAAATTCTTGATTAAAAGATTTTTGTAAATACTTGAGGCATTAGGCCATTTCTTGAGCGTGCCTATAGTTTTTGCCGACTTTTGTGGTGTGGTGGTAACTACTGCTTTGTAGCATTCTGATATTTGTTTTTCGTCCAATGCTGTTGGTTTGCCATATGGTGTGAAGATTTTAATACCATTGTCATAGAAAGGATTATGTGAAGCTGAAATTACAATTGCAGCATCGTAATTATTGTTGCCTTGCATAAAAAGAAGTGGGGCTGGAGTTGGAAGTATTCCTATGTCTGTTATATTGCATCCGCTTCTGATAAGGCCTTTGTAGAGATGTTTTTTTATTCTATTACACGATTCGCGTGTGTCGTAGGCAATAATAAATGATGGTGATTTACGATTTTTTGCGAAATTCCAATTGGCAAGTGCACGTGCAATACATAAAAGATTTGCCTCGCTAAAAACTTTCGAGTCTGAATGTGCACGAATTCCATCTGTGCCAAATTCGAAGTTTTCCATTTAGTTTCCGTGGTTTTGAGTGTTTTGCATTGGCAGTGCAGTGAGTTTATGATTTCGATATCTTTCAGTCAATGTGAGTGACTCGTTATAATAAGATTGCAAATAGGAATTTATTTATAACAATTGGGGGCGGAGGGGGTGAAAATGATAGTTCAAATGGTTTTCAGATCATTTCTTGTTGGAGCAATTGGTGGCTGGTTCGCTGGTCCAATTTTTATGCTTGTAATGCAGCGGTCAGTGACTCGAGGGGTTTTGTCTGGGATTGCGAGTGCTTTGGGAACGTCGCTTGTGGAAGGGACGTTCTTTAGTTTAGCTTTGGCTGGGCTTTTACACATTTCTTTTTATGATGGCTGGATGGTTCACACTCTCGAATTTTTTGGTGGAGTTTTTCTTATCGGTATGGGTGTTCGGATTTTACAGGTAAAAAATACGACTCAACAAATTCCTATTGTAGGAAGTGGTAGTACCCTGTGGATGGGTGTTAGTGCGGCTATCGTAACGCTTTCTAACCCGATTGCAATTTTATTTTATGCTGGTGTGGCAGCAAAACTTTTTTCTGAATATATTGTGCAGATTTTACCTCTTTCTGTGATTGTTTATTCTGGAATTGCCGTTGCCATTGGTGCTTTTTCTACTTTATCGCTTGTTAGCGTTCTGGCTTCAAAAATTGGAAACTTTTTTTCAGATAGTTTTCAGATGTTAATAACCAGGCTTATGGGCTTGGCGTTTTTGGGTATTGGAGCTTATTTATTATTTAACCTCACAATGTATGGCATAAAGCTTTTAGCTTAGGGAGGGAATAAATCATGGTATTTCAATTTCCACATAATAAATTTCAGGTTTTTGTTTCAGTTGTTTTGTCGTTTGTGGTTCTTGGTTCTGCCGCGTGGGTTTTTTATGCCAGAACATGGGATCAGTCGCGTATAATTCATAGAAATGTGCATAAAATCGCTTCTATTTTAGCTGATATAGATCGTTCATGTGCTATAACAGAAATTCAAAGAACGCGCGTTCCAGTAGGGTTTTTAACGATTAAATCTTTTGTTGGGTCTGAAGTTGGCAATATCAACTTAGCATATCCCAAAAAATGGCGAGGGCCGTATGTAAGGGATAATCCGTCAATTGACGGCAAAATCCTTTATGAAATTGTTAAGTTAAAAGAGGGATATTGTGTTGTTCCTGGCATTGGCGCCAAGCTTCCAAATGGTCTTGTGGTTGGTAAAGATATAAAACTTAATAGAAGAGTTTCTATCAAAGAACTAATTGCTCCTGGTGGGGGGTTGCATTCTCGAGGAACCTCGCTGGGGACTTTTTTAGATTTTCCTATTGGCGACTGGAAAACTTCTGTTCATCCCGAACCAAAAGACTTTAAAGGCAAATTTAGAAGGCTCATTGATGATTTTAATCAAGCAATGGTTTTTACCATGAATACGTGGCTTGGAGCTGATGATGATATTCGAGGACAGCTAGGATGAAAATTCTGGAATGAAGTGCGTTGCTAATCCAGCCATCGCAAGTGGGTTTTTGTAAATAAGGTTGCCAGTGTCTGAGATTGCATCCATCCCTGATTGTGTGCCGTTATTTGCAAATTCATAGCCTATTTTAGAAAGTTCAGTTCCTGCAAATAAAGCTGCTGCTGGTTTTATGCGGTATTTTGAGAAGCGGTCGTTACTTTCTTTGCTTATTTTGCCTCGAAGAAAAAACGTAGCAACAAAGCCCATAGCAATTAGTATTGGCCGCACATCATTATACCAGGTTGAACCAAGTTCCGTTATTATATTAGCCCCATCTGTTTCTTCGAGAGGGATGATAAGGTTTGTAAGATGAGAAAGCATTGAAGGAGCTGCTCGATCGAATGCTTTTTTGAAAATTTCTTTTTTAGACATCCACTTGTTTTTACGATTTTTATACATTTCTATGATGGTAGCCATTATAAAGTCTGCCGATGCTCCAAAAACTGGTCCGGCTGCATAAGTTGCGATTTTTTGTATCTTAGATGCTTTTGTCTGAAACAATACTTGTTCATTTGGATTTCCAATTGTATAACCACCTATTATTCCGGCGCTGTTAAATGAAAGAATTGACTTGCTTCTCCGGTTTCTATCTATTTTAATAGCTGCCCATTTTTTAATTTGATTGTCTGGAAACCCCAAGACGATTTCAGGAAATTTTCCTGTGGCGTTTTTTGCAAACAAGGCGTGCCCGGTTTCGTGAGCGGCAACAGAAAGCAGCCCGCAGATTTGCTCAAGTGCAAGCTGCTTAAAATCATAGCGTGCTCTAAGTGAGCAAGAACTTATGATAAGTATAAATAATGCTGTAAACCGCTTCATTTAAAAACCTCTGTTTTTACTAAAAACTCTGTTTAAATTTTATACTTGTAACCTACTTAGTCAAAAAATGTGTAAAAAGAAGCGTTTAAATGGCATTTATGCGGCTAAAGCATGTTCAAAAACTTAGACAAAATCTTCTTCAGGCCAGATTTAAATGAAACAGTGAGACATAGTTCTCCGTCCTGGAGCTTCTTTACGCCTGTTACAAGGCCATGCCCAAATTTTATATGATGCACCATTTTATTTTTGCCCCAAGTTTTACCAGTTTTTGTATTTGTGGGACGTTTTGTCGAGGTGTTATTAGAAATTGAGGTGCGGCGGTTTGTCTTTGGTCGATATGTTGTTGCCGGTCGAGATAGTGGTGTATATGGCTTTAGTTTTGCTTGTTGGGCTGCAAAAAATGCGTTTCCTGTAAACCAGCTTTTAATTGAACGTGTTAGTAGCGGTAGTGGGATATGGGTTATTTCTATTGCATTTGCCGTTTTATTTGCAATTTCGTCAATGAATCGGGATTGTTTTGGTGTTTCGATTTGGCCAAATCGTGAACGCGTTAAAGCCGTTGTGAGTACAAGGCGTTCTCGTGCGCGAGTTATGCCGACGTAAAAAAGCCGCCGTTCTTCTTCGAGTTGCCGTGGATCGTAGAGCGATTGTGCTGAAGGCAGTGTGCCCTCTTCATTTCCAGCAAGTACGACTGTGTTAAACTCAAGTCCTTTTGCACTGTGCAAGGTCATCATTTGAATGGTGTCTGAATCTATATTGTTGTGAGATGTCTCTTGTTGAATAAGAGCAACTTCATGAAGAAAATGCTCTAGTGTTGGATTTGTTGGCTCGTTGACGTTGATTCCATCTATTTTTACTGTTCCAGCAATGCAGCGTTCTTCGAATTTTTGAGTGCATCTGACAAGTTCGTTAACGTTGGCGACACGAGATCGTGTTTCTTCGTCTTCAAAGCTATTGCGCAGGTAATCGCGGTATAAAGTTAGTTCAAGTATCTTTTCTAGTGTTGCCGCGGGTCCCTTTTTTGCTTCTGTTAGGTCTTGCAAAATTGCCGCAAATGCTTTGATTTGGTCAGCTCTTTTGCCTGTTATGCCGAGATTATTTTCGTTGATTACAAAGTTGAGCAGCTTTTCAGCCGAAAATGAGCTGTTTTCT
>DAOVOC010000064.1 GCA_030629865.1 bacterium | reverse complement strand
TTTCTCTAGATCTGAAAAGGCAAGCAGCCCGCCTAATAAAATTGTTGTAGGACGTAGATCTTGGGGAAGCGATGTAAATCTTTCGAGAAGTGGAATTTTTGTTTCCATTTTTGTTCCACCAAGAACAAGCACAAATGGTTGTGTACTAAGATTTTTGAGTTTTGTTAATCCTTCTATTTCTTTTTCTACAAGCGGGCCAACACAACGTTTGTTTGGTGCAAAAAGATGTGGAAGCGCGCCAACTGAAGCATCATTGCGGTGTATAGCCGCAAATGCATCATTAACATAAATAGTAGCTGTTTTTTGAAGCTTTTTTGCGAACTGTTTTGCTTGGTCTGTAATTGTTTCTCCTGCATTGAATCGAAGGTTTTCTAGAAGAATAATGCCTTGTTTTGGAATTGTGTCTAATGATTCGGTGTGCTGGACGGTAATGTCGTGTTTGGTAAGCCAGGGAACAAGGTGTTTTGTGCTTAAATTTTCTTCTATTCCCTGAGGGCGCCCTATGTGTGTTGCGATAATAATTTTTTCAGGTTCATAGAACAGAAGTTTTTTGATAGTTGGAATAATTGATATCAATTTGAAGTCATCTGTTATTTCATTGTTTGCATTTAGTGGGGCATTTAGATCGACTCTTAAAAAAATGGATTCATTTTTTATTTTTATGTCTTCGATTGTGTTGATTGAATGATGATTCATGCTTTTTTCTCCTTAATTGTTGTTCAAATTTCAATTTTGTCATTCCGGGCTTGACCCGGAATCCAGTAGGATTTTGTGATTAAATTAACTGTAGGAATTTTCAAAGATGATCTTTATTATAGTGTGCCACTGGACCCCGGGTGACAAATACAGTGTCCATTTACTCCTGTCTCAAAACTTCTGCAATACTAACGTTGCGTGCGAGCTTTGCTGGAATCCAGGTTGCGGCAAGTCCCATTAAAATGGTTATAAAAAATACGATTAAAAATTGTGAAAATTCGATATGTGCTGGCAAATGTGAAACGTAATAAATGTCAGGTAGCGTGATAAAAGGGAAATGCTGCAAAACCATGCCGATGGCAAGAGCGCACAAAAGCCCCAATACCGATGCGCTTATAGTTAGAAAAAGGCCCATTACAACAAAAATTTTGCGTACATCTTTTTTTGGCATTCCCATTGCCTGCAAAATTGCGATATCCCCTCGCTTTGCGTGAACCTGCATGAAAAATACTGAAATGATATTCATGCTGGCGACCAAGGTTATTAAGGCCAATATGAGTGCCATTACGTATTTTTCCAGCTTTAATGATGAAACGAGAGCGGGGTATAATTCGCGCCACGATCGAATTTGAAGGTCAGGTAATTTTGATTTTAAGTGGGAAACAATTTTTACTTCATTGTTTTCCCCACAAAATGGGAGCCAGCTACAAAGGGCATTTTTTATTTTTGTTAGCCAAGATATTGTTTCAGTAATTTTAGCATCTTGTTTAAATGTTAGGGCGAGTTGATCGACTCCTTGTTCATTTTCATAAAGGTTGTAAAAAAGATCGAGCGAGCAGTAGGCCATATTGCTGTCGTATTCGTCCAAGCCAACTTTTATAAATCCTGTAACTTTTACGTCGTGTTCTTCTAAAAGTAGCTTGTTTTTAGTTCTTTGTTCTGGAATTAAAATAGTTATGGTGTCGCCTACATTAATTCCGTGTGCAGCGCCAATTTTGTGGCCAATGATGATGCTGCTTTTTGTCAAAAGTTTTGGGAGCGATTGCTGGGCTTCTATGATTTTTTTTTCAATTGATGTTGTTAGGCGTTCTGCTTCAGGGTCAATTCCCTTTATTGCAAAAACTGTCTGATGATCGTTGCGGCTTAAAATTGCCTGCCGAACGCTGCTTCCGCTGACATTTTTTATGATATTGCCAAAAGAGTTTGTAAGCATTTTTTTTACGCCTAAGTAGTCCAGTTTGTCGTGCTGGGCATAAAGAATTGCTGGCGCGCTAATGCCGCGCATTTTTTTGTGTATCGTGTACTCAAACCCTGTCATGACAATCAGGGTTAGCATAAGGGATAGTGTTCCTATAAAAATTCCGCAAAAACATAGTTTGGTCATAAACGATATGGAACTATCTTTTCGTTTAGATGTTAAGTACTGGATGCCTAGTTTGTAAGCAAGGGATGTGGTATTTGTGTTCCACATGTTTGTCTTGTGCATGGCAGAAGCCTTGGTTCCTATAAACTGTAAGAGGATGCATATCGTGTATTTTGTCTACCATGGGTATACCAGTAAACTACCAGAGTCGGCAAGCATGGTGTTGCGTTGTGTTGCTAAAGTATCATTGTTGGTGAATTCTTTAAGGGTTATAGAAGGGAGTTGGTATGAAGCAATTCGTTGGTTTGTTAGTTCTTGTTGTGCTTTGTGGTTGTAAGGGATATCACGAGTTTATTCCTTCAGAAATTCCACAATCAAAGTGGTCAAAAGAAATGGCTCCACCAAAAGATGCTGCAAAAAAATGGGTTAAAGTTGCTAAATTTTACGATGAGTTTATCACCATAGCAATCTTTGATGTTCTCAAATACTGTGACGAGGTTGTAGTGCTAGAATCTGCTACAACAAGTGCCCGTGATGGTCTTTCTACTGTTCAAGCTATAGATACAGCTCGCGGAAAAGTGAATTCAAATCAAAGGCAGCTAGATTTTTACATGCTCGCTGATGTCAGAAATGATGAAGGAGCAGCTTTAGGCAAGGATAAATCTGCCTGGCGGTTTTGGTTGGAGCTCTATGATGGTTCGATTATTAGGCCATCAGCAATAAGAACGCCTTCGTGGACCCCTGCGCTTAAAAGATTGTTTGGTTCATGCTGCAGCAATTTTAAAGAGTTACATAAACTTGAATTCCCGCTTTGTGGATCTGATCTTGAGCAAGGGCGCAAATGCCGTGGTCCAATAAAATTTGTTCTCAGCTGTCCTGGATATGCACGTAAAATTGAATGGATGGCAGAGCAAGGATGGTCTGAGCCCGCTTTAAAAAGTGAACGGAAAAAAATTAAAACACAGCCAGCGCCAGATAGCACACTTGCCAAGCTTGAGGTGTATAAGGTATGAAAATTGCAATCGGCGCTGACCATCGAGGGTTTGAGCTTAAAAAGCAATTGACTTCTTTAAGTGTCGAAATTGAATGGACCGATTGTGGGGCGCCTGATGGCGCCTCTTCTGATTATCCTGTTTTTGCAAAGGCTGTTTGCCAAAAAATTTTTTCTGGAGACGCAGACTGCGGAGTTTTAATTTGCGGCTCAGGTGTTGGAATGTCGGTTGCTGCCAACCGCAACAAAGGAATTTTTGCTGCACTTTGTTGGTGCAGTCAGGTTGCTGCTGCTGCAAAGCAGGATGACAATGCAAATATTTTGGTGCTGCCAGCCGATTACTTGAGTTTAAGACAAGCTCAAGCGATTTTCGACTCGTGGATAAAAGCTGAATTTAAAGGCGGAAAATATGAAAAAAGGCTCAAGATGATCGATTAAAGGGTTTTTTGAGGAGATTTAATGATCTTGGGAAAAGTTGTTTTAGCTTTTTTATTTTGCATTATATTTACCTCTTGTTCTCGTGGAATTCCTATACCATTCGAAAAGTTTTTATGTAATTTTGCGGCTGAAGTCTGCAAAGTTAAGCCTAGTGAAAAAACTCTTTTGAGAGAGTTTATTAAATTTTATAAATTCCAGATTGAGCAAAGTGGCAGTTTTAAAGCACAAATACCAGAACCAAATGAGCCACTACATGATATATTTGAAATGATAAATATTCGGTTATCTGCAGAACGGGAAAAGAGTACTAAAAAGGTTCTTTGTGAAAGATTGGATGAGATTTTAAAAGTTTTTCCCGAAGGTTATAGAGAATTTATCATCCCAGAAGGCAGATTGGGATATTTGAAAAGTTTGTCAGTGATATTGGAAAAGTTCCATTTTACAAAAAAACGTCTTTCTGGATGCTTAGTGGCGGAAGCATGGTTTCTGCAGGTCTTTTGACTTATGCGATTATTAAAGCGAAACAAAAAAAGATACAAAATAAAAAATTCACTACAAGATTTGCTCGATATTTTAAGCGAAATAAAAGGCTAGGAGCTGCAATCGCAGTTTGTTTTGGAGTTGCCATTTGCGGCGGAATCCGGTACTTTGCCTTCCAGTCTTGAATAAGTTGGTGGAAGTCATAGATTTGTGTGGAAGAAATTATTCCCTTCAAATATTTAGTAAAACCGCTATTCTTCGCCCAAATTTGACTGCCTCTGTCTTATCTGTCTTAATGGAAACTGGATTTTGTTTTTTAGATAAGGATTTTGGCTATGAAAAAGCATGGTTTAATCGTTTTGTTTTTTGGGTTATTTATCAGCTTTAGTGCTTATGGCGCACAAAATCTTCCTTGTTATAGTGAGGCTGATGTTCAAGAACTTGGAAAAGTAGTTAGCGGTTGGAAGACGGCAAAAGAACGGGAATTGTGTGATTCTAAAGAGCTTAAAGAGCTTTGGGGTGATCGTATGTATTTAGGTGGTTTTGAGTATTATCGCCCGCAAAGCTCAAAATATGTTTATCAATTTGATGGAGTAAAAGTTACGAGAATTAATTTTATGGCATTTTGTTCGTACCCAGTTACAAGAAGTGGAAAAGTTGATTTGTCAAAAATATCTGATGGAGAAGTTGCTGAGTTTGATTTAGTGCGATTCTTTAAACAGACGAAAACTGATTTTCGACATGATTTGCGTTGTATAGATGGACCTATAACGTTAGATAAATGGCACATAGATATTCAAAAAGCTATTAAAATGGAATCTACAAGTGATCCTATTATGCCTGAGCAACCGAGTAATCCAGCTCCTGAAATTAAGCCAGTGGCTCCTGTGACTCCAGTACCTGATAAGCCCAAAGTAACGCCGGTTGATACTGTAGGTTCAAAGAAAAAAGGGGTATCTACAACTGATCAAAACCATGAAGGCTCAATTGATTCCAAAAAAAACAATTTAAATCCAGAGTCTATAACTAATATCGAAAAACCATCCTTTATACCTTATAAGTGGATGCTTGGCGGAGGCAGCCTGGTGTCTGCAGGTATCTTGCTGCACGTTATTTTAAAAGCAAACGAAACAAAACGCAGAAAATTTGGAAAATCTGAGAATAAAAGTTTTTCTGACAAATTCGTACGGTATTTTAAACGCAACAAGGCTTTAACTGCCCTGTGCGTTGCTGGAGCTGGTGTTGCGGTTGTTGGCGGCATGGCCAAGCTTCTTGATGGGCATTGGGATAATGGTGCTATTAACTGGCTTAACGGTAGGTAAAGAGGCCTAAATGCTTTTTCTTCTTTTTCTTTTTTTATGTAAAAAACATTGGCGTTGCCGCACATGCCGCCAACCTATATTGCGTCTTAAGCAGGATTATTCTAGTTTGAAGATGCTTCAAAAGATTGAAGTTTTAGCACGAGTGCTTTGGTATCGAATTTTAAGGAAAAATGTTCCGAATAAGGCTTTTTTGATTTCTGAGTGTATTCCTTGTAATAGGATGTAGCTTTTTTGAGTTGGTCATTAAGCACCCTTTACTAGTAGCCTTTTTTTATTATTGCTAAAATAA
>DAOVOC010000002.1 GCA_030629865.1 bacterium | reverse complement strand
TTATTACAAAACCTTAAATGCTTCACTTTGCGCAACAGTTTGATTTGCACCGCTCACCATGTCTTTAACAGTAACATTTCCAAAAGCCTGCTCATCTTCGCCTATAATGAGAACATGCTTAGCACCCATTTTATTTGCCTTTTTCATCATCTTTTGCAGCTTACTGTAGTCAAAGAGAATCTGCACACATTTGCCATGGTGCCTAAGCGATTCGGCAAGCAACAATGCAACTGGTTGCTGCTCTTCTGTCATCGGAATAATAAGATTTAAAGCAGGCTTTTGTGGGATAGAAAGAAGTTTTGCATTCTGTTCAATCAACATTCTCAGACGGCCAAATCCAATACCAACTCCCAATGACGGAACAGGCTCTTTTGCCTCAAAAACGGTCGCAAGCTCATACCGCCCACCACCTGCAAAAGAACTTTGAGCTCCAAGATGCGGTGACGAAAATTCGAACACAACGCCTTCGTAATAATCAAGCCCACGAACAAGCTTTGGATCTTCGATAAAGCTTATGGAAAGAATTTTCAGATATTCTTTGAATGTATCCCATTGTTTTTGGGATTCTGCGCCCAGCTGATCTGTCAAAACCGGAGCATTTTCATAAATCTTTTGGCAAATTGGAGATTTGCAATCAAGTACCCGAAGCGGATTTTTATCTTTACGCACCAAGCATGTTTCACAAATAATTTCTTTGTGCTTTTCAAGAAATATTTTTAGATTTTCACGATAAGCTCTGCGTTCTTCGAGTGTTCCCAAAAAGTTGATTGCTAAAACATAGTCAGAAAGTTTGAACATTTCTGAAAACAATCGTTCCAACATTGCTAAAAACTGAGCATCATGCCCTATCGATCTAGCATTAATAGTTTCTATATTAATTTGGTCAAACTGCCTCCAACGACCTTTTTGAGGGCGTTCATGCCGAAACATTGGGCCGATCGAAAACACATTCCAGGGCTTTTCTTCAATTTTATTTTCAAGATACGCCCGCGTAGTTGAAGCAGTTGCTTCTGGCCGCAGACACATTTTTTCGTTCCCGGTGGCCGTTACACGAAACATTTCTTTTGTAACAACGTCAGTTTCTTGACCTAAAGAGCGGCAAATTAGTTCTTCTGGTTCTATTATCGGTGTCTCGATTTCTGAAAAATTGTAATTTGAAAGTAAAGTGCGCACTTTTTCGCAAATAAAATTTTTGAATGTTAAATCAATTTTGTCTTCCGTTCCACGGATTCTTGAAATTTTCATTAAAAACCCTTTTATTCAAGATTAAGTATCTTGCGTACATGGTCACAAATTGAATCAGAATCTATACAAGCATACTTCATCAACGCTTCTGGGCTACCAGATCGTGGTAATTTTTCGACTGCCTTACTAACAACTTGAACCTCTTGGCCAGCTAAAGCTGATCGAACCGCTTCTGACAAACCACCTTCTGCATAATGGTCTTCGACTGTCAAAACTTTACGGTCACACGCTTTGACAACTTCGATGAGCGCTTCTTTATTAATTGGCTTTATTGAATATAAATCAATAACAGCAACATCAACATTCGTTTTTTTCAGCATTTCATAGGCTTTAAGCGATTCATGCAAAGTTATACCTGCAGAAATAATAACGAGCCTATCTGAGTCTGACCTGCGCAACAATTTAAAATGCCCAATTTCAAACTCTTCTAACGCTTTATACAAAACAGGTGTTGTAGCTCGCGTTGTACGCATGTAAGAAATACCATCGTGATAATTCACCATTTTTTCCACAAGCTTGTATGCACAAACAGCATCACTTGGATATAAAACAACAGAATTTGGAACTGAGCGCATCATTGCCAAATCTTCAAGCCCCATTTGCGAAGGACCGTCAAACCCTATAGAAACGCCAGAATGAGAGCCACAAAGCCTTAGCACATTCCTACCAACTCCGGCCATACGAATTTGGTCGTGTGCCCTAGTTAAAAACGCTCCAAACGATGCTGCAAAAGGAATATCACCACGCGTTGACATGCCAGTTGCGATGCCAACCATGGCTTGCTCTGCAATAAAGCACTGAGTAAAGCGATCGGGAAACTCTTCAGCAAATATTTGAGTAAAAGTTGAATTACCAACATCGCCATCCAGAACAACAACATCTTTACACTCATGGCCAAGGTCTCGTAGCGCAATTCCAAACGCCTTACGCGTTGCCATTTCTTTCTCTAGTTCAACAAAATCAGGGCTTTGGTCAATACAAATAGATATATCCAATTTTTGTTCAGGTTTTGCCGGAATTGTAACATTTAAAGGCATCGGAATGCTTTTTTTATAACCATCAAAATTTGTAATCGTAGCCTTAATTTCTTCGATAGTCTTTTGCGCATCTTCTTGGCTAAGCGCTTTTCCATGATAACCGTTTTTATCTTCAATAGAAGAAGCACCTTTGCCTTTAAATGTTTTTGCAATAATCATCGACGGTTTTTGGCTATTGTTTTTTGCTTGGCGCAAAACATTGCACAGTTCCTGCAAGTTATGTCCATCGACACAGTGTATCTTCCAACCAAACGCTTCAAATTTTGCAGCAACTTTTTCTACATCGTGGTCAAAAGCAACGCCTCCTGTTTGACCAAGCCTGTTGCAGTCAGCAATGCCAATCAAATTATCTAAGTTATATTGCGCAGCTAGCCCTGCCGCTTCCCAATTTGATCCTTCTGCAAGTTCACCGTCTCCAAGTAAAACGTAAGTATTAAAAGGCTGCTTGCGTCTTTTTGCACTTAATGCCATTCCAACACCAGCAGCTAAACCTTGCCCAAGCGAACCGGTTGCAACTTCTACAAGTGGGCAGCGAGAGGTAGGATGCCCTTCGAGCGGAGAATCAAAATCACGCAATTTTAGAAGTTCCTGGTCAACAACAACACCTAGCTGTTTAAAAACTGAATACAAAAGTGGCGCCGCATGGCCCTTAGAAAGGATGAACCGATCGGTTTCTGGTTCATAATATTTTTGCGGATCAAAATTCATGACATCGAAAAAAAGCGCTGCAACAATGTCTGCAGCAGAAAGACACGATGTTGGATGTCCAGAACCAGCTGCAGTTGTTGCCATGATTGAATCAATTCTTAACTGCGCTGCACGGTATTTTAAAGTTTCTATTTTCTCCATGGCACACTCACTACGCTAACTATTTGTAACGATATTTAGTTATGTTAGCATTTTAGCATAGGCTGACACGCTATATCTTTTGTACTGTGCTTTTGAACACTTAGAACAATAAACACAATGCATTTGGGTTCACTCTTTTGCCACTAATGATTCACTTTTTTCTTTTTATAGGCTTCTTTTTCTTAAAATCTTTTTTGGATTTATACACAATAGATTTATAGGGTGGGATTTGTATTTTTCTAGCTTCAAGAATCCCCTTACCTAAATTCGTATCTGTCCATTTATACAAATCTTAAATTGAAATTCTAAGTGCGACATTTTGTGGAAAAAAAGAGAGCTGCCTATAGGCTTTGTGCAGCTCATCCATTTTCCACAAAAAGGAGTTGCACAGTATGGCTTATAAACAGCTCACATATGATCAAAGATGTCAGATTAAAACACTTTTACAAGCAAACCATTCAGTGCCATATATTTCTAGAGCCCTAAAAATCCACAAATCAACCGTTTACAGGGAACTGAAACGCAATCGCGGAAAGCGCGGTTATCGCCATAAGCAGGCCAATCTAATGGCATTGCGAAGACGTGCTACACGAGCGTTCCCATACAAACTCAGCCATGAGCTCTTATCATTTATCAAGAAAAAACTTACTAACGATCAGTGGAGTCCTGAACAAATCAGCGGCTACCTTAAACGAGAAAATATTACACAAATTAGTCCTAAAACCATCTACTCATATATTTGGCAAGGCCTGCAAACGCGTAATTATCAAAGACAGGATTTTGACAGATAAGCGTCCAGAAGCAGTAAACCGCAAATGCAGAGTTGGTGATTTTGAAGTCGACACAATTATCGGCAAAAACCATAACGGTGCTATTGTTAGCATCGTGGATCGTAAAAGCAAACTAACGTTTTTAGCAAAAGTCCTGCGCAATACTGCCCAAAATGTTGCTGATGCACTAGTGCTTTTTTTAAACAAAATCAAACAATATGTCCATACAATCACAAGTGACAACGGAACAGAATTTGCATATCACAAGCAGGTTGCCAAAAAACTCGGTATAAAATTTTAGTTTGCAGACCCTTATTCCCCATGGCAGCGCGGTTTGAATGAAAACACCAATGGTCTTTGCAGGCAATATGTTCCAAAGGGAAGTAGCTTCGAATTCATAACTGATAACGACATTTTTACCATTATGAGTAAGCTAAATAGCAGACCTCGAAAATCTCTTGAATTTAAGACGCCTGCGCAAGTGTTTTTTGAAGAAACTGGAGTCGTTATCGGATAGGTTTTTGTCGCACTTGGGATTTCAATTCACCCATTCTCCTTTTGTTTATTTTCTTTAATAAATCTGATGAAAAAACACAATCTTTGGCACCTACTCCTGACCAAATTGTTTGCGGTGCTGACGGGAAAATGGATTCGAGCTTACCAGATTAAACCTGAAACAAAGTTATTCGAGATAAATAGAATTTTTAATTATTATTTAATGGAGATGGTAGAACATTTTTTGAGTTATTCTTCTTATCCCAAAGATATTTTGCAAGCGCGACGACAACTCCAAATAAATAAACAGACAAAAATGAAATCGAAACTCCAAATTCAATCAGCCTCTGAAAACACAAAAATAAAATGTATGCACAAGTAACAATCCCAATAGCTGGAATAATCCAAGAAATTTTAGGGTTTTTCCAAAATGCTACAAATGCAGCTATCGTACTAATCCAGAATGCAAGAACCATGGCGAATACCGACATGTTTTGCAGCGAAATTTGGTCAACAGAAATACTCAAAATAACACAAGCAACGGCAACCTGAACAAACGAAGCAAGCCACGGAACACCTGTACCAGTAAGTCTTGTAAGAAATTTTGAACCTGGAAAATAATCTTCTTTTGCAAGCGCATACAAATTCCAACAATTATTAGTAATGATGCTAAACGCTCCGGAAAAAACTGACGCCAACATAAAATCATCGATTATGTTTCCGATACCATTAGGCAAGTGAGCAGCAATATATTCGAGTGGTTTGATTGCCATTGCAAGACCATCTCCAGCCAAAACATAAGTGCAAAACTGAAAAAGGCCATAAACCGCCGCAACGACCAATGCAGTTCCTATAGAAGCAATACGAGCGTTGCGCTCTGGATTTTTTATCATGTGTCCAATGCTACAAATAACTTCAAAGCCAGAAAGGGCAAAAAGAGCAATTGGCACAATGCTAATAATATCAGGAGTGTAGCTCATGCTCCAAAGTCCACCAGCAGCCCAACCACCACGCATAGCACCAGCACTGATAACGGCAACAAACGGAACAATTTTTATCGCGGTAAATAACCACTGGATATGTCCACCAAGACGAACTCCAACGATATTTAAAAGCACGATAAAGACCATAAATCCATAAGTCCAAACCCATTGTGGAACAAAGTGAACAGCTGGCCAATTCATATAAAGAGGAGCAATCAGAACGTAAGAAAGCAAAGCAGCAGAAACTGATTTTCCAACAAAATACGACCAAGCACTCAAAAATCCAGCAGCCGAATGCAAATATTCTTTGCCATAGACTAAAAGGCCTCCGGCAACGGCATGGATTGAGGCAAGTGTAGAAAGACTAATGATAACGGGAAGAAAAATGACAACGCCAATTAGATATCCAAGAAATCCCCATGGACCCGCGTACGCCGTAAGTGGCTTGATGTTAATAAAAACACCAGCTCCGACCATTAGGTTGGTAACAATTAAACAGGCTTTAAGCAAGCTTACATTACGTTTCATACTCCCCCCATATGTTTAAAGATTAATCATGATGACTGGTAATGATAACGTTTTTTAGCGTTTTTTTGAAACCGAAGGCTCAATGTGGCTATCCGAGCCACTTGCACACAAGCCTAATTATGTCTTTGCTACTCCCATATCTACCACCGCCTTGAATCAGGCCACCTTTGCCTCCACCCTTTAAGCCTTTCTCTCGCAATATTGCAGAAAGCTCATTTAAAGCACTAAGCCTGGAACACTGCTTGCCGGCACACGCCATAAAACGAATCTTGCTACCACTTTCTTTGGAAACAATAAATACAAAACTGGTTGGTTTTGCAGCGGTGACATCATTACAGATGATTCTCATAACATCCATGTCAACCTCATCGAACTCGAGATGTAAAAATGGCGTACCACCAACCTCTTCCATTCCCTCTTTCCAACGAGGTATCTGAAATTTGAGAACCTCTTTTTTAAATTGTTTTATTTGCATCCGCAGTACTTGAATATGATCTTGTTCTTTTTCAACCGCTTTTAAAACACCGTCAGCTTGCACCGAAAATGTTGAACACAATGCCTTAATGCTATCAAACCGATCTTGGAACATTTTGACAGATTCCGGCCCAGTGACTGCAGTCAAACGACGAACACCTACACCCAAAGCATCTTCTGAAACAATTTTGAAGCAACCTATTTTTCCGATATTAGAAACGTGAGTACCACCACAAAGTTCTGTCGAGATAGTTGGCACCTGGACCACGCGAACATTTTCTGGATTATATTTTTCACCAAAAAAGGAAATAGCACCTTTTTCGCGCGCATTGTCTAGTGTTGTTTCAAAAATTCGTGTCACAACAGCTTTTCCTATCCACTCATTAACCAATGTTTCAACAGTATGAATCTCGTCATGAGATAGTGCTTTGTGGTGGGTAAAATCAAATCGCAAAAATTTATGGCTTACAAATGAGCCTGCTTGTTTAATCTGGTTGCCAAGAACCGCCGTCAGCGCTGCTTGCAATAGATGAGTTGCAGTATGGTTTTTTTCACTGCTCACACGACTTTTTTCATTAACAACCATCTTGATTGTTTTGCCAACTTTAATTTGCACGTTTTCTGGCAGCCTTAACAGAATGGCATCTCCAGCAATACCAACATGTATTTTTTTTACTTCTAAAACTTCAAAGGTATCGTCATCGATAATCACTTTTCCTGTATCAGAAACTTGCCCGCCAGATTCGGCGTAAAATGGCGTTGAATCAACGACAACCCACAATGCATCATCAATATGCTTGGTCCATGTAATGACTCCGCTTCCATGCAAAACATCGTAGCCAACAAATTGGGTGCAAATATCATCTGGAACGCCGAGCTCTTCTACTTCACCGCCACCATCGACAGACTGCGATCGCTGCCTGGCCATTTCCAGTTCAAAGCCTTCTGCATCAACACCAACGTTTTCGTCAAAAGATAAAACTTTTGTCAGTTCAAGCGGAAAGCCATAGGTGTCATATAGTTTAAAAGCTTGTTTGCCACTAAGCTCGTCGATGCCTACTCTGCGATTTTCGCTAATGTACGAATTAAAAATGCGCCTACCACGAACAAGATTGTCACCAAATCTTTCAACCTCTTGCGTAATAGTATCTGTAATCAAAATAGCACTTGTTTTTAGCTCTGGATAAATTTCTCCCATCTGAGAAATAAATTCGGGAACCAGGTCACAAAAAAGTTTTGGCATTTCTTGAGAAAGCCGCTGAGCAAACAGTGCCGCACGGCGAATGATTTTGCGCAAAACATATCCACGGCCGTCATTGGAAGGATAACCACCGTCAGCGATAATCATGCATGCAGAGCGAACATGGTCACACAAAACATTAAACGCTGCTTTTTCATGCTCCTGACATTCGTCATATTTTACATGCGTCTTTTTTTCTAAAAATTGTATGAGTGGAATAAATTGGTCAATTTCAAAAAGATGACAGCTGCCAAGCACCATACAAAGTCGCTCAAGCCCCATACCCGTATCAACACCCTTTTGCTCAAGCTCACATAGCGTGCCATCTGCTTGACGGTTATACTGCATAAAAACATTGTTCCAAATTTCTATAAACCGCGTAGTAGTTTTACCGCCTTTAGTTACATCTTCAAATTCTGGACCGCGATCGTAAAAAATTTCGCTGCATGGCCCACAAGGACCAATGTCACCCATCTGCCAAAAATTGTCTTCATCACCTAAGCGAGCGATTTTTTCCATCGGCAGGCCAATTTTCTCGTGCCAAATCTGCTCTGTATCGTCGTCAGATGTGTGAACGGTCACAGAAAGCTTCTCTGGAGCAATTTGTAGCTCTTTGGTCAAAAAATTCCAGGCAAATTCAATGGCCTCTTCTTTAAAATAAGCACCGAACGAGAAATTTCCCAACATTTCAAAAAATGTTAGATGCCGATCGGTAAAGCCAACTTCATCAAGATCATTGTGTTTACCACCAGCACGTACACATTTTTGAACGCTGGCGGCACATTTGTAGGCCCGTTTTTCTTTGCCCAGAAACGCATCTTTAAATTGATTCATACCAGCGTTTGCAAACAAAAGTGTTGGATCATCTGCAGGGATAAGAGGAGAGCTGGGAACTATTGCATGGCCGTTATCTTTAAAAAATTGCAAAAACTTTTTTCGAATCTCTATCGAATTCATAACGGCACACCCCAAAACAATAATTTTAATATCAACATTTCTAAGAAATATAAGATTAACACACTTACACAATTGTCATTCCGGACTTGATCCGGAAATATGCCGAGGCTCGCGCAGGCAATCTAGCGGCACTTCGCTAACAAAGCAAATAAGAAACTTCAAAGTTAATTTTTCTAACTACATTCCACTGGATCCCAGGTCGAAGTCTGGGATAACAAGTAAGCCGAATACTTGAAGGCAATCTGTCTGCAAAGCAGGGCAAATTCAAAAAAAGATATTAAAAACGTAATGTCACATCCGCATTCTGCCAAACGTTCCACCGCCAGGACGATATCTACCTACATCAACACCACTCATACGTCCCATCATATCCATACCGCCCATGCTGCCCATGCCAGGGTGCATCATGCCTCCGCTCATGCCAGGCCCCATCATCATTCCACCACCCATCGCACGATCCATAGCATATTGGCCTGCCATCATGTTCCCTCGCTGCATCATCATTTTAAGTTGCTGCCCATCCATAACACGACCAACAACTTCTCTTAGCATTCCAACCATTCCAATTGCTCCGGCACCACCAGCACCCATTAAAGCTAAATCGGCAGTTGAACCTAGTCCAGTACCTAAAATTCCGGGATCCATTCCAGATTCGAGAAGAGCCTCATTGCGCAAATCATCCATAGACATGTTAGCAAGCTCGTCAGCCTCGCTACCTGCAACAAAATCAGAATCTTCAATCGCAATGTCTTTGATAGTTTCTTCACCAGAAGGCATTTCGTCTTGGGCGGTTTTTGCAAGTTCATCAATAGACATCGAGGAAAGATCTTTGTCACCAGCTTCTACCACAGCGGCAGTTTCGCCTGTTGCAGCCATTGCTGCATCTTCTGCCAAAGCTTCTCGGCCTTCAACTGCACTCGCCTGAACTTCCTCTGCAACTGATGGAGGAAGCTTGGCCAAAAGCGCAGCTTCATCTATCAAAAGTGCACAACATGGCATAGTGAAAAATAAAAAAAGTGATATTAAAAGAAATGTCATCCCGGACCCCAAAATTGTCATCCCGGACTTGATCCGGGATCTTTTCCGCCTGTCCATAACCCTGCCCCCCAGCATTCTCAAACTCAACCCTTTTTATTTCTTCAACTTCTTAGCTTTGCTTTCTTTTCTCTTTGCTTTCTCCATTTTCCTCTTTTCTTTTGCCTTTCTTTTCTGTATTCTTCTTGCTGCTTCTGCATGAAGTCTTGCTTCGGATTTAGGCGGTTTTTTATCGCTCTCACTTAGCTTTATAACTCTTTCAATTGCCTCTTGCTCGCTCAAAGGCTTCGCCAAACCCTCGCTTACTTTCCGCTGCACTTTCACAAGAGGAGCGGATTCTCTCCTGCTTTTTTCCAACCCTAGTTCCTGCTGCTTAATAAATTCTTCTTGTCCTGCTTCTGACAATACTTGTTTCGTCTTTTTAAGATCTTTTAAACTCTGTTTTTTTAATTGCTTATAAGCTTTAGTTCTTATTTGCCCATCACGTAATCGTAACGACTGCTCTAGGGCAGTTTTAATCTTAAAGTCACCAATCTTAAGCTTACTAACCATAAGTTCAATAGCTTTAACAGATGCCGAATCTGATCGTTTTATTAACTTTTCAAGCGTTAAATTAGGATTTTTCAAATTATCTCTAACTTTTTCCCATTGCTTTCTTGCAGCTTCATTACTTTGTAAGCCATATATTTTATCTTGCGCCATTTGCCGCATCCGGTCTTTCAGCACAATATTTGCTTCTAGATATTGCGAAAACCTAATTAAACCAGCTTTGTCGTTAGTAGAAAGTTTTTCTTGCCCAGCAACATCTAACAATATCTGCTGAAAGGTTTTTACACGTTCAATATCACCAGTACTAACAAAGCCTTTTTCAATATCTGCAACAATTCTTTTTGCATTAAGGTCTTGGCTCTCTTGTGCAGTCCGCAAAATAAGAGGTTTAAGACTTCCCTTAATATCGATTCGAGCTTGTGGTGCAAAAAGGGCTCGGCCAACTTTCTTAACTCCGCGAACAACTTTTCTAGCGCCCTCTCCCGCCCCTTCGGCCACAAACTTTAATCCTTTATATGCCCCAATCCCTACAGCTCCAATGGCTCTAACACCCATTTTACCAGCAACCACAACGGGAATAGCCGCAACTTTGCCAACTCCAATTGCACTTTTTTTAGTAGTCTCTCGGACAGCAGCAGCGTCCTTTTTAACACGCTCGACAACTGGAAGCTTCATTTTTTCGGCGATTTCTCTCATTTCTTTCTTAATGGCACTCCTGGCATCTTCCGTCTGAGATGTTCTAAGTTCACTTCTTTTTTCATCAAACTTTCTCATCAACTTAGTGCGCTTAATTTCCCACACAAATTTTTGCCCAACCGCACCAAGAAAACTTCTATCTGTAGCCTTTTGCATCTTGATCTGACGTTTTTCAGTAAAAAATGGCTCTAATGCCTCCAACCTTCGAGGAGGCTGATCACGGCCCCAAACACTTTGCGCAAATAGTTTTTTTCTTTCTTTTAGAAGCTGATCAAAAACTCTACGAGCCGCTTCTTCTTCGATGCTTACCGCTTCTCTTTGCTTATCAGAAAGCATTAATGTTTCGGTATCACGCTGCTTATCTGATTTCCCTTTCAAGAATAAAAGGTCTGAATCAACTTGCATCCCTTCCTTACTAGAAAAACCATTAACCATTGCAGTCGCACGCTTATTTATTTCAACCTGCCGATCTTCAACCATTTTTTCTGCTTCAAATTTAGTTTTTCCAAGATCTTTGGCCAGCTGCTTTGCTCGTTTTTCTTTTTCGGCAGGTAACATTTTTTGTGGAATTTTTATAAATATTGGAGCTTTTCGAGAAGGTGCTGAAGGCTTAGCTTTTTTTGGGGCAATTTTTTTTATTTGAGTTTTCTCACTAGCGCTTGTAGCGCTTAATCTTTTGATTCTATCTTCAAAACTAGATTTAAGAGCAACTATATAAGCACGTTTTTCTGCTACGCCAACTAATCTACTAAATATTCTAAGCTCTTTTGTACCAGGGCCCTCTCCATAAACACTCTTGAGCATTCTAAAAATATCAATATCCCCAATTCTTTTTGTTCCTTTTTCAACTTCACCAAGCAAATCATTAAACCGTAAAAAGCTCTTTAATTGTTTTTCTTTTTCAGACGGAGGCTCAGGAACTTTTAAAACCTCTTTTGCTTTTGTATAAGTTTTTTCTACAACAACGTTTTCATAAGCTTTAAGAGGTCTTTTATGTTTTTTACGTATTGTTTTTACTCTATCGCTAATAAGGCCTTTTCCTTCAATTGATGCAACCGCCTTTTGCGCAGCTTTTTTTGCAGGCCCTTCAGGAAGAGCTGTTGAACGCTCTGTAAAAATAGTTTTAACTGTCTCGGCAAATTTCAGAAAATAAACTTCTCTCATTCTTAGTCTTAATGCTCTCGGCCTAGTACCTTTGTCTTTTTGATAGTCACTTTCCCAGGTTTCAACAGCACTTTTAAGTTTTTTTAGGCCCTCCTCATCACCAGTTTTTTCAAATTGCTCGATAAGCTTTGAAACATCTATTGAAGCACGCTTTAGCTTTTTCTTAGCGTTCACATGCTGTGCAACCAAAACACCACCGGCAATCGCAAGGCCCGCGCCAGCACCAATTCCAATGGTGCCGAGAACGCCAAGGCCAGAACCTTCCTCGCCAGCCTCTATCATCAATTCTTCTGGCGACATCTCTTCACCAGAAGGGGTGTAGGGGCCTAAAAATTCGACATCTTCACCAGTTTCCTCTGCGCCCAAAAATTCAGTTTCTATAACATCATCTGGCTCGGCCTCTTCTTCATCAGAGGTATATTCATCCTCTGTCTCTGTAGCATCAGACATTTTTTGAATTTCTTCTTCAGTAAAATCTTCTGGCACAAAGAAATCGCCACCACCTTCAAAGCTCGCTTCAACCGCGTCAGATTGGTTTTCAGCACCTATGAGAAAAGCAATCTCACTTTGCACGTTTTGTGCGGCATTTTGAGAAGATAAAAAAGTGGTTAGACAAGAACACAAAACAAAAAAGCTCAAAAAAACATGCCTTTTTATTGCATTCATCTACTTAACCTTTCCGCTTGGTTTTATGGCGTAAGTAGAGGTAAAGGTTGTTTTTCTTCTAAAAATTTTATCAAAAAAACCACGACTATCTTTTTTTAAGGTTTTTGCAGGTTTTTCTCCTACAGAAATTTTTCCTATTTCCGCCTCAGGTGAAACAACTTTAAAAGATTCTCCAGAAACCACAGGCTCTTTAGCAGCCAAAGATATAATTCTTTCAATCCCATGGGTTCTGTCTTTTCTGGCTTCCTTAGATCTTTCTAAAATTTCTTTAGCACTTCCCACAAGCTTCTTTTTTTCAGGCTCATCTACTACCCTCTCTTGCGGCATCAACGCAATTATATTTTCATAAATTTCGTTTATTTTTTTTCCCTCTTTTCCAATATCATCAGCAACTGACCTGCGTATTGCAAAAAAAGTTTTCGCTTTTTCTTTGAGAACTTCATCAGGAACTTTTGAAATATCCAAAATACTTTGAACAGTTTCTGTTCTAATAGCGGCAAATTCTCTTTCTAAAACACCATACATATTCTTACCAACATCCATCTCTTCGTCGCGTAACATTTTTAAAATTACTTCAAGTTCACCAATCTCTTTTCTTTTCCTGTCTATTTTCGGACCTTTTGCTGCCAAAAGTTTATCTCGAGCAATCTTTATTTCTCTTATTTTTGCGATATCTTCAGTCTCAGCAAACTCCTTAAATTTTTTATTCATTTCTTCTTCAGCGTCCAGCCACTCCTTGTACTTTTCTTCTGTTTTTTCTGAAAAAAGATGGCCGCTGATATCTTTTATTGTTTCTTTTAATATTCTATCAACACTACCACCAGCTTTAGCAGCCTCTTCAGCAGTAATTTTTTCAATATCAGCAGGATCAACATGAAGTCGAATTTTGCGCCTTGTTAATTTAGAGCGGGCAATTTTTGCTCTCTTTGCAGCCTCTGCAGATCTTGTCTTTGGAAAATCTGATTCAAAATAATTTAGTACCTTTTTGATTGAGTCTGGGATATCTTCACCCTTTGAAGCTTGCTCTGAACGAGTAGACAGAAATTTGGAATATTCTTTTAAAAATTCAGCGCTTGAAGCACCAAAAGCACTTTCTCGTTGATAAATTCTGTCATCAAACATCCAAGATCTTTTTGAATAAGTTGCTTTAACAGAATCATCTACATCGATTACAGCTCTTGTTTTTTCCAACACAGGTTCTAAAAGCTTTCGATTTGGATCGTCTTCAGGCAAATCTTGCAAAGCAGTTTCTAGCCGATCTCGCAATTCAGTAAAGGCCGTAATATCACGCCCCAATGGCCAGCTGCGTATTCGCCGTGCTAGTTTTCCTTTGCCTGCGACAGTGGCAAGCCCTAATGCACCAACACCTATTCCCGCGCCAAGAGCTAACCCCTGTGTAAGTGACATCCCGCTTGATTCTGTTGCATCAGGAACAACATCAGTATCATCTTCGCCTGAGGTTTCATAAGAAACTTCCTCATCGGCTGCATCTCCAAACTCTACAACCTCTGTCTGAACTCCTGTATCACCTTCTTTTTTACTTTCATCTTCTGTTTTTTGAGAAACCCTTGGTGTTTCTTCCACAATCTCATCTGTCTCATCAAAGGTTATAAGTTCAGAACCTGCTTCTGTCTTATCACCAGTAGTTTTAGGCACCGTTGGCTTAGATGGTTCATCCGTTTTTTTATCGGCAACCTCGCCACCTTCCTCCAGAAGCTTTTCCAACTCTTTAATATCACTTTCCTGCTCTTCTTCATCAATTGCCTTGTCGCCAGGCAAAGGAGCCATTTTTTCCGACTTCATAAATTCATCTAAATCTAGCGTGGCAGCACCGGAAACATCTGGTTCGCCAAGGCTGAGTCCACCAGATGGAACTCTGTCTATAACGGGAATTTCGGGAAGATTTTCAAACGGTAAGGCTAAAGTCGATACAAAAAATGCAATTCCCAAAAGGATCAGATATTTTTTACACATGGGAAACACTCCCTCAAAGCACAAGTAAAAAAGTTTGGTAATCAGATCAAATCGTACTATCAGCAGGCTTTGCAACACAACGAGTTGCGAGAGAGAATTGCCACACAAAGAACATTAAGAAGGAAGCTCTACGGCTTGATTCCAAAAGGTTTTATTTAAAGGGGGCACCTTACCAGCAATCCAGGCCGCGCACAACAGCCATGTAAGAATTGCTCCTTTGCTCTCTTGCATAGAAAATGTTTCGGGGAAAAGGAACAAATGTTTGAGCGCCATTTTAAAAGGTGAAACTGTTTTTTGGTACCGCTGAATAAAAGATATTTCATTTTTTGCCCGGTTGTAGGCAGATAAAAATGTGAACATGCCAACAACAGCGACTGAATATCCACAAAAATTTGCAGGAACAAGTGGTGAAAAGTTCCAATCACTCTCAGATTTAACTTTTTCTGTTTCTTTTTCAGCCCCCTCACCAGCAAAGTTTTTATCTAAGTTTTCTTGTAAAGCTTCATTATCCAAAAGTGTTTGTAAAAGTTTTTTAGACACACTATGTGAATTTTTAGAAGCAATCTTTACGGTTTTTTCTCTTATCTTTTTCAACTCTTCGGTAGTCAGCCGACCAAGCCAATCTTTAACAAGTGGCTTTGTTTCTGGCCAAAAATTTTCCCACGCAAGCTCTTCAATATTTTTTTCATCAACTAGCTGATAATGCAATCTAAGAGTTTTCCTATCATTGGGATCAAAGATTCTTTGAAGAGGTTCAACAATATCAGCATCAGGTTTAAAAAAGCAGCCACAAGAATCGTTTAAACTCTCCTTATAAAGCGGCAATGCTAATGCAAGCTGTCTTTTAACAACAGAGTTCATCTTTTGCCGTTTCATGTTGCTTTTAATAATTTTTTCCAATCTATCTCCAGCTTTTGATATATCACGAGGCGTTTTTAGAGTAACCGAGGGTTTATTTGATCCAGCAAAAACATCTGCATAATCACTATGCCTATGATTAATAATCATGGACTCAACTACTTCTTCACCACTTTCGGCCAAAAAAGCCATTTTGGGCAATGCAAACAAAAACAAAGACATAAGAAAAAAGTATTTTTTTTTCATGGCCGCCGTATTTTTATAAATATTAACCAAGTTCTACCACTCGATTCCAAAACGTTTTATTTAAAGGAGGCAATTTGCCCGCAATCCATGCACCACACAAAAGCCATGTAAACATTGCCGCCTTACTTTCTTTTAGACAAAACGCTTCTGGAAAAAGAAATAGATGCTTTAGCGCCATCTTAAAATGAGAGTTCTTCTTTTTTGAACGCTTGAAGAACAATTTATTATTCTTGGCCCTTCTGTAAGCTGCAATAAAAGTAGCAATGCCCACAATAGCGGCTGAATATCCACACAAATTAGCTGGGACAAGAGGAGAAAAGTTCCATTTATTTTTAAATTCTTTGTCCCAAAGGTTTTGCAAAAACTTTTTAGTGACCGGATTAGCGGTGCCTCCATCCTCCAAAAGCGTCTTCACGCGCCTTCTGACACTCGCAAACTTCGATGCATTCAATTCGCTCAGCCACCATTTAACAGCTTGTCTTGTATCGTCCCAATGGTACTCCCATGCAAGTTCTTCAATATTCTTTTCACAACAAAGTCGGTAATTAAACTTCAGTCTAAAAGATGAAAACCCAGGAATAGTATTTAAAACAAAATTCCAATCCTTTAAATATCCTAATGGCCCATTCATATTATTTCCATAACGCTTAATTACTTTGGGCTCGCAATAGACCATTGCCTTAGCAAGCTTTCTTAGAAAAACAATATCATTTTTCGCATCTATCTCATCTTTCAATACGCCTTGTCTTTTTTCTAAGGCTTTTTCTACCAAACGTAGACGCTTTTTGTTTTTTTTATTCTTTTGATCAAGGTCATCTGCCCTTTTAAGCAACTTTGCCGCTTTTTCCTGCTCACTACGTTCCTTAAAAAATTCAAAGAAACTTTTAAAAAAACTTTTTTTTTCTTCTGAAGAATCAAATTTGGCTGCAAAAACAATCTTTGAATAATCTTGCCCAGTGTGGTCAATATAAATTTGGGGCCATTTTTCAGGTTTTGGGGTGTTTTCTGCTAAAAATGCCAATTTCGGCATCACTGCAAAAAACAACCCAATGGTTAAAAAACAAAGCTTTTTCATTCTTACCACGCTTCTAGAGGCCAATATAATGTCAAAACAGCTTACACCACAGATCTTTTTTTTCCACCTGCCCAAAAAGCAAAACCCCATAAAAAGCACTTTTTTGTACAAAAAATGTTTCAATTTGACTCGAGCTGCACAGCCCGTAATCTGAAGGCTGGTAAAAACACTACAAACATATGTAAAACACCACTGCATATGTTGCCAGCTGGCCAGTGCCATGGGGTAGTAGCACACCACTAAAAGTGATAAACAAAGAAATTAGGCAAAATATTAATAGGGAAAAACAATGAACACAAAAATGTTTAAAATCAAAAATTTCTTTTCTAGCAGGCTTTTCGCCACCCTTTTTGTGCTTTTTGTAGGCTTTGGTGTAACAACGACAGTTTTGGGAACAGAAAAACCAAGATCACCATCAAGGAAACCAAATCTAAGAAAATCGAGATCAAGATCAAGAGTTCCTACCGTAGGCAACTTACCAACTAAAGGTAAAGGTAAAAAAAATTCCCTAACACAATCTTTTCCGGTGTCACCCCTATGGGAACCAACAATCGTTGAAGTTGCGCAAAAATTAGAAAAAACAAAAAAGGAAAGCCTAAAAAAAGCATTTGAGAATCTTCTGAAAAGCGCTGAAACCGCATGGCTGGCTGGTGGCTGGCAACATTCTGACAAAAAAACAATGCAGCATACAAAAAAATATTGGCAATCAGAATTTAAAACTAAAGTTTTAGATCGACCGATACTTTTACTAGAAACAAACCTTACTACATTTGAGACAAGCAATAAACCTCAAAAAAATCTCAGCTTAATGAGTCCAAGATCATCGACCGCTACCGACAAATTTTCTTTCTATTTAAAAGCATTTCTTGCAGGGCAAACAGTCATAACAGGAAGTCACCCGCAAAAAAAGGCAGTTTCAGCTCCTGAAAATTGGACTAAAGCAAAAAAAGCTGTTTCAACTTTTATAAGTTCAATGTCCCAAAAAAACACCGAAGCAATTCTTGCTAAATCCCAAGCCCAAACACAAAGGCAAGAAGAGCTTACTGATTCAGATCACCAAACTAAATTGACAAAGAAAGAACTAGAAAGACGGCAACTTGAGACCGAGGAAGAGGCAAAAAGAAAAAGGCTATTAAGTACTGAAGGGCAAAAAGCGACAAGCGAACAAGCCATTACTGACGCTCTTAATGGAAGAGTCGGAGCAGTTAAATCTATAGAAGAAGCCCAAACCACATCCTTTAGAAAAAAAATGCTTTCCTTGGGATTATACACCGTCATTGGAAGCGGTTTTATTGTATCAAGCATTCTTTTCTACAAATGGGCTGTAAAACAATTTGGCCGCCCTGCAGTTCTGGACCCAATAAAACTCGATGAATGCCGCGATTTGAGCGAGATGGTTATTTCTCCAAAACTCAAGGGTCAGCTAGAAGGAACTATCGAAGAAATTTCCACACTTGGCGAAATGTACAACATTTTACTCCATGGTCCTCCAGGAACAGGAAAATCGTTCTTTGGTAAAGGCATGGCAAAACGCATGCACACTGTGGACAAAAACGTTGAATTCTTTTTTACCTCTGGTTCTCGTTTTACTCAAATGACAACACACAATGCTGCAAAAAGCTTTACGGAACTTATGGACTACACAAGAAGGCGCGCACGCAAGGGTAAAAAACGCGTAATTATATTTATTGACGAAGCAGAACGTATTTTTGCAGCTCGATATGGCACAGAAGCAACATCGCTAACTCGCGCATTAACAGAAGCATTTTTAGCAGCTGTGCCTGCGCCTTCCAACGATGGATTTATGTTTATTATGGCCACCAACCATCCAGAACAACTCGACAGCGCCGTGTTTGACAGAACTTCTGGTCACCAATTTGAAATTGGACTTCCAGAACTACCAGAACGAGAACAACTTATTGAAATGTATCTAAGAAAAGCCGCTGAAAAACGAGATGTTGCAATCCCAGTTGGATTTAACAAGTTCTATCTAGAACTTGCCCAAAGAACTCGTGGCTTTTCTGCACGTGGAATTGAAGAACTATGTAACGGCATTGTTCGCGTTGCCGCGCGCCAAGACGGACTTGATATTAAAATTGCACGCCTGGTAACCCAAAAACAGGCAGAAGCACAAAGAGCACAAATAACTCGCACCAAGAAGGCACTCGCTAAAGATCCTTCTACAAATATTGCAGTTACAGTTAAACAAGAGGCAGCAAAACAAGAAAAGCCAGGATTTTGGTCCTGGATATTTGGCTAATAAAAAATTAAACATTTTCCCTATCCCGGCACCTGTGTGGTGTGGGAGCCGAGAGGGCCGCGTTAGTACGCGGCCCCTGGACTTTATTTGAACGACAAAGCCTGCCCTGTAGTGATATTGCGAAATTCTACGGGCACATCCCAACAACTAAGCCCAATATTTCTCACTCCAGTTACAGGGTAAGGATCCTGCCACTCTAGAAGTTTATTTTCTTCTAACATCTCTCCTTTACCAAATACAATTTTGCCATTGTTAACGCTAATCCAGTATTTTTGCATAACCAAACTGTTGGCGCGCGCTTTTGGCTTTGTTGTCTGAGCCACAGACCGGTCCAAGCTGTAAGCACGAATGGAAGTCATTGAATTGTTATTAGAACCAATAGAGACTTCATAAATATCGTTTGAAGTATTGCGCATCTGCTGAGGCCTTGCAGCAAGGCCGACCATAATATCATTTGCCCCTTTTGCTTCAAAAGAAACTGAACCGCTGTCAGGAAGAGCAAACTTTTCTGAAAGCCACACATATTCACCAAAACTTGGACGCAACATTAATGTCCCGCGCGGATTTTTTTGCAAAATTTCTCGCGACAACTCGTTAAGCCACCCTAGCCATGTAAGCCGTTTTTGCTGGTCTTTTGCTTCATAAGGGCTTGTCAGCGATGTGTTGTTGTAGGCATGCATAAGAAGGTTCATCATCTGTTTATAAGTGGGATCATATTTATCCTTGGGCGGAGCATGCAGTTCTTTATGAGCGGCATACAACGTTTCGATGTTGGAAATTATACTATTTTTAACAACAGGGTTTCTGACCACATACGGATGGTTAACCAAAAGAACTGTCTGCAAATAATGGGGAATAAGTCGCTCTAATTTTTTTTGAGAAGAAGGCTTCCATTTACTTCCAAGCTCAAGAAGTCCTTCAACTTTAATTCGATTGTTTTTTGCTTCGCGAGGAATGCCAACATCACTCATCTTGGTGTAATTTGTTGCATCAAGATAAGTGTACGCCGTGTGATCTCTATACCCATATTTAACCTTAGCCTCATCAGTAATTGCTTTTTTCATCAAGGCAAGGCCAACTTCTGCATGGGCAATACTCAGCGTTGCTCCAACAACACTGGCCACTTCACCAGCACCTTGTGTGTAAGTTGACGCTTGGTAAAATGCTTCACCACCAGCTCGCGTTAGATATGCCGACTTTTGCTTTTCAATTTTTTGTGGATTTTCTGGCTGACGAGACCAGACAAGTTTGGGGAATCCATCTTTGGCAATGGTGAGCATAAAGTAATACCATGCGTCCTGCTGCGGCGTTTTTCCTGGATAAAATGTTTTTTTGTTAATTTTGTCTTCAAACTTAACAACCTGTCCCTCTTGCGAAAAATGGTATTCAAACGGGGCGATAACATGCAGATCGCCTCTGTAAGTTTTCATCGCTGCAGCGGCACCTGTTTCGTATTCTTCTTGTTCCTGTTGTAGTGCGACAGTTACTGCGGGGGCAATAACAATATCTTTTAGTTGGGCTTCTCCAGCAACACTTTGCAAGCCAATTTGCCTAAATTCATCAAATGCGGCCGGGTCCCAGTGATACAAGAAAAGATTTTCGCCAATTGCACCATTTCCAATAAAGAACCGTCCACCCATCACACTTATCCAAAAACTTTTCCACTCCTGTTCTTGCAATGCCCAAGTAGAAATACCAAACGGAGTTGAAGCTAAAGTGGTGTACTCATCTTTTTGCCCATCTAACTTCAATAAAGACACTCTTCCTTTTTGTTCGTGATTTTGGCTTGTAAACCGAACAGCATAACGCCCAGAGGCTCTGCCACCGGCATTACCAAGAACAACTAATACTTCCGACCTGCCTTTGACAGAAAAACTAACGCTGCCCCTGCCAGGAATGCGCAGCCCCTTCTGTTGCCACACAGGTTCTTGAGAAGCACTTAGAGAGGCAGAAGGAATTTTTACATAAATTCTTTTTGGTTTTTGCAATGTAACAGGTGAGCCAACTTGAACGCCGGCATATTTGACTGCAGATTTATATGACCCAAAACCAATTCGAGAAACTTTGCTACGAGGCTCTACATCTTTCCAGGCAAGAATTACGCTCTCACCAATAATGTTACCTCCACCTAAAAGAATCTCGCCATCATAAACACTTACCCAGTAAGGAACAAAACGCCCGGGAGAAGCTGCTGCCAAAGGATTTGTCTCTTTACGCACAGATGCAACAACTTTATCTTTTGGCTCGCCATCTTTTAAACTTCTGCGAATAATTTGTGTTTCGGTATTGTTGTTGGCGCCAATAATAATTTTCCACGTATAATCCAATACAAGCTCGTTACCAAATAGCACCTGAATATCGCCTTTATCTTTCGCCTGCGCCATAAAAGCAACTGATGCCCGCCCTGGGGTGTCTAGAGATCTTTCGAGCCATGCAGCGCCTTTATTTAGAAGCGGATTTAGGTTAAGAAGGAAACTTGAATCAAAATTTAAAACTTTTTCTATTGCAAATCCCGAAAATGTTGGAGGCTTTGTAAGCAAATCAACCTTGATATCAACTGTTCTGCCAGGCAAAACGCCGGCACCACGGCCAAGACGCACAACCTCTATATCTATCAACTCATCTGGTCCTTGCTCTGCAGGCGATCCATATGGAACGCCCGTCCATGCAGTATCTTTTGCAGAAACTTGGCTTGTGCTAGAATCGCTAACAAACCATAAAAGCTTGTGATCATGCTGCGTTAATTTTGCTTCTAACTCTTTTTTACGTGGACTCTTTGGCTTTTTGATTTCTTGAATCGCTTCTAAAGCTTTCACTTTTGCTTCGCCAGTTAATTTATCTGCTCTAGCCTTTGCTTTTTTTTGAAGCGCAGCTTGTTTTTTTTGATCTTCATCATCAAGCTTGCGAATCTCTTCGCGCATTTGTTTTGTCTCTTCGGTTTCGAGCTGCAATGCCGCTACACGCTGCAAAATGCTTTGCTTTTCTGGTTTCTTTGCAGCAATTTTCTCAATATATTCTTTGGCGATAAGTTCATCAGATGTATTAACGGCAATCTCTCGCACTACTTTTTTTTGTCTACTTTGTACATGACGAAGAACAACTCTGGAGCCATCGACGAGGGTTTGATTCTTGCCAATTATTTTTAGTTCCCAATCGTCATTTTCATTTCCAATGCCGGGACCCATGGTTTGCTGCGTCTTCAAACCAGGATTTTCAAAAGTAGGATCGATAAAAAGATTTTTTCCGTTAGAAGAACTCTCTAAGCGAATTATAGCACCAGATTCGACTTGTTCATTTCTGCAATTCCACCTGTCACCTTTTTTGTGTGCTCCTTTAATGCGCCACATTATTGCAGTGTCTTCCTTTTGTATATCTTCTGTTGCCGCAACATTAGAATCATGCTGCTGCAGGTGCAGATAGCGGCCCGTTGTCATATTTTTAAATCTAACTCGATCTCGAAATCTTACAGGTCGGCCCTCTCCTGTAACACCAAGAGTAAGCTCAACAATCCACATTGAGTTATCATCAACAATATTTGTAGAACTACCACTTGAAGTAAAAAATTCATTATCAGAAAAAAGAGAACTTCCTGTAGCAACATGATTTAATAAAAAAAGTTGTCCAGAATTGAACTGCTTAGCTTTATCGTGAAATGAAATTGTCCAGTTATCATAAGAAGTTCCAATACCATCTTTACCAGCAATAGAAACTTCATAACGATGTTTTTGTCTTTCAATCCCGCCAACTATAACGCTAGGTGGCGCGGTTTTTTGACATCTTAAATTTTTCCCCGTTATAACATGTTCCAAACGAATCGTTGCACTATTCCCCACGGGCGTCCCAATCGCACAATTAAAACGATCGTCATCACTGTGCGGTCCTTTAACAATCCACCACGAATCAGCAAACTCAGAATCCTCGCTGTTCACATCGTCGTTAGAACAGAAAGTCATCATATTTTCAGAACTACCTTCGTGATTGAACCTGTCACGATTTGCATATAAATTTTGCCACGTAAAATGGTGAACAAATCGAATTTTGTCTCCATATAAAAGTTGATGGTTTTCTTGAAATGATCTCTTGCGCGCCTCTTCAGCCTCTTTGCCAAATCCTTCAACTGTACTTACTACCTGCGTTGGTTTTTCTAAAATGTACCGCCTAGTATGATTTATAAGTGCAAGCATTTCATGAACAGAAAAAGGATTGGATTTCTTTCTTATTTTTACCGTTGCCTTTGCATCAGAAAAACCCATTTTAAAAAAGCCAGGTTTAAATTTCTTGAAGGTAAACCAAGGCTCATATGGATTGCGCGCAAGAACAGACAAATCACCAAGAGATAGAAAAACATCTTTTTTAAGCTCTTTTACGTAACTTTTGTAACGTGGCTTATCTTTAGAAAAACTTTTACTGTCCAAAAACTTTATTTTCGGCATCTCTGGTCGAACATATTTTGCAATATCCAGGCGAGCATCATCCAAGCTACGCGCGCTCAAAAAGCCCTTTGTTAAACGACTTTGCAGATGACACCCAATCAAGTTGCTTCCAGAAATTTTCCAGTGAGCACCTATCGACTCTTCATTTTCAAAGTCTTTACCAAAAAACTGAACCGACTGAGTTTTTGTTGCACGCATCATCTGTCTATTTGCAGCAAATGAAGAAAATCCCAGCCAATCGTTTAGATCTTTATCAAGATGACGATACACAATAAATTCGGTTGCAGGATCAGACGAATCGATTGCATCAGAGCGCAAAATATAGCGGCCACCATCCTGGCGCAGAGCATAGTAGCGACCATCTTCACCATATTCTGGCTTGCGCGACTTTATGCGAACAACTGACTCTATAGGCAGCCGGTCATGAACAGTTTTTTTCGTGCTAACTTGGACTGGATATGTTGTACTGTTGCGCAATCGCTCGATTACCGCAAATCCATGGTCCGCCACTGTAGCATTTAAAAAACTGGGAATTAGAAGTGGGATGACAAATAATTTAAGCTTCACTATTCACCCTTTCTATTTAAGAAAAGGTTTTCAATGTCTATTTCATTTTTAGCAATTTTCTCAATCGTCATTCCGGGCTGTTTAAACATTCTCACATCAAGCCCTCCTCTTATTTGATAGGCTCTTGATATGTGTACCGCCCTCTACGAACCGTACGATATTTAACTACTGGTTCTTCTTTAACAGCAGTAGTTTCTTCCTTAATGGCCGCCTCTTGATCCACAACAGTATCCTCTTCAACAAAAGGCTCTACGGCTGGTTCAATAAGTTGTTCGATTTCTTCTTCTACTGTTTTTTCTGACTCAACGATCTCTGCCATCGACAACTCTTCTTCATCTTCTACTGGAGCCATTTCTTCAACCTGATCTGTAATAACTTCCGGCTCAACTTCGCCAGCATATTCAGTAGCTTCTTCGTCATAAGGCTCTACAGGAGTCTCTGTCAAATCTTCTTCACTCTCTATCACAGAAGCTTGTGCCTGTTTTTGTCTAAGCTCCATAATTTGAGCAATAATTTTTGCTTTATGTTCTTCAACATCTTCAACAGCAGGTCCAATCTGGACGTTCTTAAATTTAACAGCTGCATTCCAGTTACTAATTCCAACAAACTGAACATCTTTTATTGGATATGGATCTTTCCACGAAAAAATTATGTTTTTAATATCAAGATCACCCGTTCCAAGATTCATTTGACCATCTTTGACACTGACCCAATAACGCTGATACTTGATTTGATTAACATTAAGTTTTTTGTCAAAGCTTTCCGAAACAGATTTATCAAGACTGCGAACACGAATTACGGCCTTTTCGTTATCCCAACCGCCAAGAACGGTTTCGTAAATTTCATTATCGGTGTTACGCACGCGTGTTGGCATAGAAGCGAACGCAACAAAAATATCATTCGTACCTTTTGCTTCAAACGAAACTGATCCCTTTCCAGGCTCTTCGAATTGATCGTTAAGCCAAACATATTCGCCATAACATGGCTGAAGTGAAACTTTAGTTTCTGGATCTTTCTGAAGCATCTGACGCGCAAGCTCATTTATCTGGCTGTACCAAACCTCTTTGAGCTTCATTTCTTTTTTCTTGTTCAAATCTATCAAGTAAGGATTGTTGTAGGCAGAAACAAGAAGGTTAATCATTCCTGAATAAGTTAGATCAACGGGCGCTTGAGGGTGTGCGTGAATGTCTTGGTGAGATTCGTACATTGTAGAAATAGCATCAAACAAACTTTTCTTGATGTATTGGTCTCTGACAACAAATGGATGGTTAACCAAGTTAATAACTTGCTGATACAGCGGAATTAATCTCTCTAATTTATCGATTGTTGAAGGTGACCACTTTCCACCAAGTTCAATTTTTTCTTCTGCTTTCATTTTATTTGCACGCGCTTCTTCTGGAACATGTGCCTGGGCTAGTTGTTGTGCAACTGCCTGATCGGTATAAACATAAGAATCGTGAGATCTGAAATTCAAATTAGCTGCAGTTTCTTTTACTCCAGCTTCTTTACCAAGATCAATACCTTTTTCTGCATACCTGATACTTGCAGCAACACCAGCAAGACCACCAAGCACACCCATACCTTGCACCCACGTTGATGCCTGAAACCATGTGTCAGACTCGGCACGAAGAATAGATGCCCGTTTTTCAATTGACAATTTTTGTGGATTTTCTGGCTCACGTGCCCACACAAGCTCTGGAAAACCATCTTTGTGGAGCATAAGCATAAAGTAGTATTTTGCATCTTGTTGTGGTGTTTTACCTGGATAGTAAGTCTTATGATTGATTTTATCTTCGAATTTAACAGCCTGCCCTTCTTGAGACAGAACATATTCGTAAGGAGAAATTACGTGCAGCGAGCCTCTAAATTTAAATCTATCTTGTTCTTGAACATATGCTTCACGCTTTTCTGCAACAGAAACGTCCACCGGAGGCGCAATGACAACATTTCGAAATGAGGTTGTCCCGCCACTGCAAGCAACACCAAGATTCAGTATTTTTTCAAGCGGCTTCATGTCCCAATGATATAAAAATAGCCCTTGCCCAATTTCGCCACGACCAATAAATATTCTTCCTTTGGCAAGACTAATCCAGAACTTTTTATATTCTTTGGTATTTAGCTGATTTTTTTCTCGATATTGTGTGCTCGTCTTAACCAAATCAATATACATTTTGCTACGCTCATCCCACTTGCGCAGCACCGCATTGCCGGTTTCATCTGCACTTAAAACCAGTTGATAATGTTTATTTTTTGCCGATTTCTTTTCTGAAAGATATATCATTGCATCTTTGTCACCACTGACTTCAAATTCGAATGTTCCACGACCTGGAACCCTAAATGGAGTACTGAGCCATTTTGGATCTGGAGACGAAACCGAAACCCCGCTTGTTGCCTTTGCATAAACTTTTTCTGGTTTTTGTAATGTAACCGGATCGCGCACTTCAATTCCGGTGTATTCAACAAAGGCATCATGTGTCCCAAAACCGATACGAGAAACATCACTTCTTGGATTTGGGTCACGCCATGCCATAAAGATATTTTCACCAGGCGTTGTGCTTGCACCAACAAGAATAAGCCCATCATCCACGCTGATCCAATAAGGAACAAATGTTCCGGGCGTCGGCGTTGCCAATGGATTGTCGGCTTTTTTAACTTGCGCAACAACTTCTTCTTGAGCATTACCTTGGACATCCAAAGTACGCTTAATAATTTTTGATGATCCATTTCTGTCTGCGCCAATAACAATTTTCCACGTATAATCAAGATTGATATTGTTTCCAAATATTACTTGCGCATCACCCTTGTCAGAAACGCGAGTCAAAAACGCAACCGTAGCCTTTCCTTCTGTTTCAAACGATTGTTCTATCCACGCTACACCCTTACTGATGAGCGGACTAAGCTTGACCATGTAGCCTGCACCAAAACCAGGAACCTCTTCTTTTGCAAAGCCTGAAACTTTTGGTTTTTTGTCTTTTATAGGCATATAAAAATCAAGCGTAGTGTTTGGTTTAATTCCGCCACCCATACCAAGTTTTACAATTTCAAAGCCAATCGCCTCTTTGGGGGTTTCATCAATTGCAGGAGAACCATTAGGAAAACCAGTCCAGGCAATATCAATCACTGGAATATCACCATAAGAAACACCATTAACAAACCATCGACAATTCGCTTTCTTTTTCTGGAAAGCAACCACACGTTGTTTATTTGGTTTCTTGCTAATAAGTTCCGTATGTGAACGCAAAGAAAATCCTGTATTGCGGTGCGTTAGATAAAAGTTTGCGCCCTTATAAAGTGAATCATCATCATTTTCAAAATTAATTATCCAGTTATCAGCACTATTACCAACTCCTTTGCTGCCTGCCAAAGTAGTAAGATATTCCTTACCATCATCAGGCTTACTACCCCATATTGTTTTTGCTTTAGGAGGTGATCCTTCTTTGGAACACATCAAATTTTTATGTAATTGTTCGTGCTCAAGACGAATAATGTCACCATTTTTTACAGGTGTTCCAATTTGGCAGTTCCATGGATCATTTATTTTGTGTGGACCTTTTATAATCCACCATGAATTCGATTCATTATTATATTCGTTTGGAGAATCCTCATTCGCACAAAAAATTGTTTTGTTTTCTGCATAAAGCTGCTGCCAAGTATCGTGGTGAACAATGCGTACCTTGTCACCATAGTGCAGTTCTTTCTTCTGCGAAATAACACGAGCTCTAGATTGGTCAGCTTCTGCAGCAAATCGTTTTATAGCTGCTATGGCAACAGGAATATTCCCTTTTGCAGGAATGTGATGACGCGTTTTATTGATGTAACATATCATCTCACGAAGAGAATAAGGGTTTTTAGCACGAAAAGTTTCTTCTGAAGCTGATTTAATAGTTGCCTGTCTATTTAATTTAGTACGCTCCTTTTTCTGTAAAAGTTTTGTCAAAAAGTCAGAATCTTTTGGTTTAGCTTTAACAAAAGATAACTTGGCATCACGAACTTGAACCCACTCTTTTGTGTCTTTAAGAGCTTTGTCACCAAATGTTGAATGCTTACGCTTAACCAAAACATAAGCCTTATAAGGATTTTTGCTTAACCAAGATAAAGATAAAAGTTTTGGAACATCACTCCTACCCAAAATAGAAGTTTTTAGTCTAGGGCTCCAGCGATACCACCCAGCCTGCTCTCTCTCTTTCTTTGTATAAAGGGTCTTAAATTGTACTGGTGGAGGTGGAACATATTTACCAACTTCTTGTTTGTCTTCCTTGTCTCGACAACTCAAAAGACCTTGAGTCAGGCGATTTTTTAAACTGCAGCGCTGCAAATTGCTTCCAACAACCTTCCAATGAGTCTCCATCCTCATGTCATCAGAAAAATCATCTGCTCCAAACTGAGTTGCATTAGATGGCATTGCATTAAGATATCGCTTGCCTACAACAGTGGAGCTCAAACCAATCCAGTCGCTTAAATCTCGCGAAACATGCCGGTGAACAATAAATTGTGTGGCAGGATCTTCTGGATCATCAGTATCAGCTTTTAGGCGCCATCCACCACCAACCAAACGTGCTGCATAATATTTACCTTCAAGCCCAAACTTTTCTTTAAATGATTTAATGCGCACCATCGAATCCATAGGCAACTGATCATGAATAGTTTTTTTATAAAAAACCGACGCCGGAAAATCTGTTAAATTACGAATGCGCTCCAAAAAAGCATAGCCATGCGCCGCACCGTAAGTAATTTTATACTTGTCTGCCTTTTTTTGTGCGGCTTCTTTTGCTTTGGTAGCCTTTAAAGCTTGATTAGGATCAGTTACAGCAACGTCCTGCTGAGCACCAAGCGTTAAACCGAAAAACAAAAGACTTAAAACTCGCAAAGCTATTCTTTTTTGCATACTCCCCACCAATTCTTTAATTCTTATGTGTCAGCACGACCAAGACTATGAACATAACTTCCTTTAAATGTTGGGTCTTGCGCCCCCTCATCTTCTTCTTCCGTTCGTATAACATTGCCCTGCGGCGTAATAATTTCACCTTCTTCGCCACCCATGGCACCAAAGAAAACACCAATAGCTCCAAGAGGTAAGCCCAATCCAAGTAGCATCGCCTTTGTAACTCCACCCATTTTTTCTTTTCCAGCCATCGCTTTTCCAGAAACAAGAAACGGCTGGAACGGAAGTTTAACAAGCCCTTTAGCGCCTTTGCCTAAAATCTTTTTAGTTTTTTGCCACGTTGTTGTTTCTGCCTTCCACGCTTCATATTCTTTCATCTTATTTTTCAAATGTGCCCAAGCAGAAGCCTCTGGAACCAAAGCTGGAACATGGCTCCATTTACCCTTAACATCTTTAAGCTTGTCACTAGTTACAAGATGATGTTTGCCAGACCCATCTTTCATCAGAAATCGGCCATCCTTAGACATTGCATTTTCAAATTTTGGCTGGAGCATAGGTTTGCCGGTTCTAGGATCAATAATCTGTGTTTTTTTCTTATCGTTATAAGTCATTACAGCAGGCTCATATTCACGTATTTTGTTGTTTTCTTCATCTAATTTATAGACAGGTATTTGCTTGCCACTCTTGTCTAGTTCCAGATTTCCAAAATCATCTCTTTTATAAACTGGCGTTATCCCATCAGCCTCTTTAACTGTGGCATAAACATCTTTGCCATCTTTCTTCTTATAAACAATTTTTTTATCTTTAATCTTAGGCTCATAAATAATATCACCATAACGATCACGCTTGCATTCGCGCTTCAAGACTGGTTTACCACTCGCGTCCCTAAGAGGCACCATTTTAGCTTTTCTACCTTTTTCTTTTCGAGAAATTGCTGATGTTTTAAGCCTTTGCCTTGGCTTAGCAGACACATCAAGAATCTCCCCTTCCAATTCATCAGCAAGCTTCTCTTGTTTATCATATTTTTCAGAAGGAACCATTTCAAATCGGTCTTTCTTCCGCACGCTCAAAAACTTTTTCAGATCATGGAGCTCGTCCCCAGCAATCCTTAAGACGTTTATTCTAGCCATTGAATCTTCTTCTGGAACTGAACGCCCTTTTGAATCTGTTTCTAGAACCGGCCGACCATTTTTATAAATTGGCTTACCTGTATCAGGACCTGTTCTCACTTTATAAACAATGTCACCTTCTGCATCACGTTTGTATTTGATCACTTTTTTGCCACGTTCATCTTTTTTGACAATCATTTTGCCTGGATTTTTTGGATCTGGAACCATTTCGTAACGAGATTTATTTGTTAAATGGAAAAAACTTGCAAATTGTCGCAGCTCACTTTTAATAGCATCTTGTCCACGCAAACCTTCTCTAAAGCCCTTAGCAAAAGACCTTCCACCAGGAACAACGCTCCACCACTTAGAAGTAGTTTTTTCGATATCTGCGTACTCACTGCTTTTTTTCTGAGGCTTGATATCAATACCTTCTCTAACTTTTCCTGCAAGTTTTTTCTCCCGAAATCTTGCCATGTCAGCTTTAAATTTTTGTGCGTCGGCCTTTTCCAAAAGCTTTCTGGCTTGTTTGCTTTGCCCAACCGTTTCTGCCTCTTTTGAATATTGCCTCGATTTTACTCTTAATTCATCAGCTTTTTGGGAAAGTTTTTTTGCTTTTCTGGATTTTCCAACATCTTGTGCAGCTGTAGCCTGCTCATCATACTTTTGCGCCTGTTTTCTTATTTCTTCCGCCTGACTTTTAAGTTTTTTAACCTTTTCTTCAGAACCCTTAGGCGCATCAAATTTTTCAGCGGCTTCCCGATATTCTTTTGCTTTCAAGTCAGCGGCCTCGGCTGTTTTTAGAGTTTTCTTTTGTAAACGCGCGACAGACTCTTCTTCTCCTTTAATTTTTTGGACTTGCTTTTGTGCTTTATCAAGATCCTTTTTTGCTTTTTTTTCAGCTTTACGGGCCTTTCTCAATTCAGGTTTTCCACCAAGCATCAATTTGGCTGGACTGGTCATTTTTTCATCTTTTCTTATCTTGCCCAATTTTTCTTTTGCAGTCTTAAGCTGCTTTTGTGCTTTTTGGCTTTTATCAGCAAGTCCCTTTGCATCCTTTTTCTTCGACATTCTTTCCCATGCCTTTTTACCCAACTGCATAATTGCCTTTGGAGACCTGGCAATCGCTCCTACAGTTTGGCCAACTTGAGTCATCTCCATTTTCAACATTCGTGGCGTCATGAGAACCATTGTCATACCCATAGCTCGTTCACGTTGCAGAGCACCACGCCGAGTTCTATCTATTTTACGTTGCTCAGCTTCTTCGTCTTTTACTCTTTCTTGTTTTTCTTCAACAGTTTTAATTTCTTCTTGCAGCGAAGTTACCTGCTCACCCTTCATACGCTCCATGGCTTCCCAAGCAAGATCTTCGTACATCAAGTCGTCATATTTCATTTCCATCGAAGCAAGCTCTAATTCGTCATATTTAAATGCGTCCTGTTTTTCCAAAAGGCCCTTATCGAGCATAAATGCTTCTTTTTTCATCTTGTCGTGTTCTGTAATGCTTACAAGTTCATCTTTATCTTTTTTTTCGAGTTTAGATTCTATTGCCTTTAGATCTTTTTGCATAATCGATTGAATTTTTTCAGCCGTTAAATTTTCTACAGCAGGACCAACATGAATATTTCTTACATTAATCGGAGCGTTCCACGAGGCAAGAAAAACAGAAAGATATTTGAGATTCGGATATGGATCTTGCCAAGACAAAATGGGATTTTTGCTCCACTCACCACGACCAATGGTGACAACACCACTATTAAAACTGATCCAATATTTTTCAAAATCGAATGCATTCAGCCCCGCATCAGGTGACTGGTCTTGCAAAAGCACTGCAACTGGAGGCGCCAAATGGCGCGTGCAAATATGTGTTTGAGTATTGTTTTGCCCACCAAGAACTATTTCGTATAACTCATCACCCTTTCCAATCACTTTTTTCTGATTTGCAAACCCAACAAAAAAGTTACCGGGACCCTTCGCTTCAAACGAAATTGAACCATTTCTACCATCAATTAATTTGCCAAGATCAAGGTATTCAC